>CAJXUO010000111.1 GCA_913061425.1 uncultured Lutibacter sp. | reverse complement strand
TGTGGATTTGACGTTCTTGGGTTTTGTTTAGATAGTGTAGGTGATGAAATGATCATTCGAAAAACTGTAGAAAAAGGCGTTAAAATCACTAAAATTGATGGAGCAGATTTACCTTTTGAAACTACTAAAAATGTTGCAGGAGTTGCAGCATTAACAATTTTAGAAGCATCAAATGCAAACTTTGGAGTGGAAATTGAAATTTATAAAAAGATAAAACCAGGAAGCGGTATTGGAAGTTCATCTGCAAGTGCTTCTGGAGTTGTTTTTGCCATTAATGAATTGCTAGGAAAACCGTATACCAAAGAACAATTAACTTTATTTGGAATGAAAGGTGAGGCTGTTGCAAGTGGTGTTGAACATGCAGATAATGTTGCACCTGGAATATTTGGAGGGTTTACCTTAGTAAAAAGCGTGAATCCATTGAAAATAATCGAGTTACCAACACCAACTGAATTGTATGCAACTATTATTCACCCTAAAATAGAAATTAAAACTGTTGAGGCTAGAGCTGTTTTACCTAAACAAATAGATTTGAATAAGGCTGTAAAGCAATGGGCAAATGTTGGTAGTTTAGTTAGTGGCTTATACACTTCTGATTATGATTTAATTGCCGATTCATTAAATGATTATATTATTGAACCATATCGTTCTAAATTAATTCCTCATTATGATGATGTTAAAAAAGCCATGATGAATGCTGGAGCATTAGGATGTGGAATATCAGGTTCTGGACCTTCAATTTTCTCATTATCTAAAGGAAAAGAAACTGCAAATAATGTTGCTGCAGCAGTGAAAAAAATATATAGTAAAACTGGAATTGAATTTGATATATATGTTTCAAAAATAAACACTGAAGGTGTTAGAGTAATGAATAATTAATACTAAAAAAGTAAGATTGTCATTCCTGTGAATACGGGAATCCATATAATGCTCAGTTTAGACTCCTGCTTTCGCAGGAATGACAACAAAACACCACGCAAATGCAATACTATAGTCTACATAATAATTCGCCAAAGGTTTCTTTTCAAGAAGCAGTAATAAAAGGATTAGCACCAGATAAAGGACTTTATTTTCCTGAAGAGATTGAACCTCTTGAAGCCTCTTTTTTTCAAAATATCAATCGTTATTCTAATAATGAAATTGCCTATGAATTAATAAAGCAGTTTGTTGGAGATGAAATTCCAATTGACACATTAAAAGAAATTATTGCTGATGTTTTATCATTTGATTTCCCATTAGTAGAAGTAGAAAGTGACATCTATTCACTAGAGCTTTTTCACGGCCCTACAATGGCATTTAAAGATGTTGGAGCGCGCTTTATGGCAAGATGCATGTCGCACTTTAATAAAACGAATCCAAATCAAGTGACTGTTTTAGTTGCAACTTCTGGTGATACAGGAGGAGCAGTTGCAAGTGGTTTTTTGGGAGTTAAAGGTGTTGATGTTGTAATTTTATATCCAAGTGGAAAAGTAAGTGATATTCAAGAAAAGCAATTAACTACGCTTGGTCAAAATATCAGAGCTTTAGAAGTAGATGGTGTATTTGATGATTGTCAGGCAATGGTAAAAAAGGCATTTTTAGACACTTCAATTACTGATAAAATGCAATTGACTTCGGCAAATTCTATCAATATTGCTCGTTGGTTACCTCAAATGTTCTATTTCGCTTTTGCCTACAAACAGTTAAAGGATACATCAAAAAAATTAGTTTTCTCTATTCCAAGTGGAAATTACGGGAATATATGCGCTGGAATGATGGCTCAAAAATCAGGGTTACCTATTGATTTATTTATAGCCTCTACAAATGAAAATAAAGTGGTTCCAACCTATTTAGATACTGGAATTTATGAACCAAAATCTTCCGTTCAAACAATTTCTAATGCTATGGATGTTGGTGATCCAAGTAATTTTATACGGATTGAAAAACTGCACGGTCATGATTTTGAAAAATTAAAAAACAACCTTCACTCCTATTCTTTTACTGATGATGAAACTCGTAAAGCAATGCGAAATTTATATGATGATCATCATTATATTGCAGATCCACATGGAGCAATTGGTTACCTTGGAATTAAAAAATATTTAGAAAATAACAATGCACAGTGTATCTTTTTAGAAACTGCGCATCCAATTAAATTTCTACCAGTTATTGATCCTGAAATTGCTTCTAAAATTGAAATGCCAGAACAAATAAAATCTGTTTTAGGAAAAGAAAAAGTGGCTACTAAAATTAGTGTTTATGAGGAATTGAAATCTTATTTGTTAGAATGATTTTCTTTAGGGAAAATTCAAACTCCTTTTTTATTTAATATCATAAGTGTCTTTTAATCTAAAATCGGTAATTTAAAGGCATTCAAAATACTTTCTTCTTTCATCATTTCTTCAATATCATCAGAAGATCTTGGTGCCATTCCAGAAAAATTAATTGGACCATCTTTGGTAATTAAAATACAATCCTCAATTCTTACTGCTATTCCCCACCATTTTTCATCACAAGAACTTCCTTCTGGTATATAAATTCCTGGCTCAACCGTAATAATCATATTCTCTTTCAACTCTCCTCTGTTGCTTAAATCATGTACATCTAAACCAATATGATGAGATGTACCATGCGGAAAATATCTACGTCCTTTCGCTAGTGTGTCAATAATACCTAAATCTAATAGTCCTTGATTGATAATGTTTCTTCCAGCTTTATCTATCTTTCCAAAACTACTTCCAACAACTGTTTCTTTAATTCCTGCTTCTTGAGCAGCATATACTAAATCATAGATTATTTTTTGTTCTTTATTAAACTTTCCATTTGCAGGGATTGTTCTGGTTACATCTGCAGTATACCCATGATATTCTGCACCTAAATCCATTAATACCAACTCTTTTCCAGCACTCATTTTAGTGTTTTCAATATAATGCAATACACAACCATTATTCCCAACACCTACAATTGAAGGATATCCTTCATATTCTACATTGTATTTTTTATACACAAACTCATGAGTCCCTTGAATTTCTGCTTCTGACATATCTGGATGCATTGCCTTCATAATCTCTATTTGTCCAACTGCAGATATTTCACATGCTTTTTTAAGCAATACCAATTCATCCTTGGTTTTAATCTCTCTAAGACTTGCCATTAATGTTCTCAAACCTTTTACATCAATGTTCGTTTTTACTTCAACAATTTTTTCTCCTGCTGGAATTTTAGAGGGTAATGATTCGTAAGAAACTTTAGTTTTAAATTGCTCTATTAAACTATATAAATCAGCATCATCACGTTTAGAATCTCTCACATCATTTTTAAAATCTTTAAATAAAACTTTATCAAACTTAGAGAAGTCAACAGGTATATCTTTAAAGTCTTCACCATTAAAAACATCAGAAAAACCAAGTTGTTTAGCGACACCTTCTACTCCAAGCCTTCTACCGTACCACAATTCTTTGGTAGGATCTTTCTTTTGAACATACACTATTTCATTAAATGTTTCATCCTCTTTTTGCTGGTCTTCTGAAAAAATTAATAACATTGAATTTGGCTCATTATAACCCGTCAAATACATGAAATTCGGATCTTGATGATATACATAATCTACATCATTTGCTCTGTTTCTTACAGGATTTGCAAAAAATATTGCAACACTATTTGCTGGCATAGTTTTTCTTAACTGCTCTCTTCTACCCTTATGAAAGTCAGATGATAAATAATCTTGTGGGATATCTGTTTGAGCAAAATTTGCCGTTATAAATAGACATGTAATTACTGTAAGTAAATTTTTGATATTCATTTTATTTAGAGTTTAGAACCCAAATATAAAAAGAAATTAAGTATCTAATAAAAACATTAACTAAATTTTAGGAATCCTACTATATTTTATAAATTAGCGAAAAATAATTTTACATGAAGAATACAGCGTTAACTCATATTCACGAAGCTCTTGGAGCAAAATTAGTATCATTTGCAGGTTACAATATGCCTGTTTCATATGAAGGTATTAATACAGAACATGAAACTGTAAGAAATGGTGTTGGAGTCTTTGATGTTTCTCATATGGGAGAATTTTTGATTGCAGGAGAAAATGCATTGGCATTAATTCAAAAAGTAACATCTAATGATGCTTCTAAATTAGAGATTGGCGATGCACAATACTCTTGTTTCCCAAATGGTAAAGGTGGAATTGTTGATGATTTAATTTGCTATAAAATTAAAGAAGACACTTATTTACTGGTTGTAAATGCTTCTAATATTGAGAAAGATTGGAACTGGATTTCATCACACAATAAAGACATAAATGCAGAGATGAAAGATTTATCTGAAGGATATTCTTTGCTTGCTATACAAGGTCCAAAAGCAATTGAGGCAATGCAATCATTAACCTCTGTAAATTTATCTGAAATTAAGTTTTACACTTTTAAAATTGCCGCTTTCGCTGGAATTGAAAATATAATTATTTCTGCTACAGGTTATACAGGTTCTGGAGGATTTGAAATCTATTGTAAGAATGAAGATGCAGCGCAAGTTTGGAAAAAAGTTTTTGAAGCAGGAAATGACTTTGGAATTAAACCAATTGGTCTAGCTGCTCGTGATACGCTACGTTTAGAAATGGGCTATTGCTTGTATGGCAATGATATTGATGACACAACTTCTCCATTAGAAGCTGGTTTAGGTTGGATAACGAAATTTACTAAGGATTTTATAAACTCTGATGCCCTTGCAAAACAAAAAGAACATGGCCTTGAACGCAAATTAGTTGGTTTTGAATTAGATGAGCGTGGAATTCCTCGTCAAGGATATGATATTGTTGATGGTAATGGCAATAGTATAGGAAATGTAACTTCTGGAACGATGAGTCCTTCATTAAAAAAAGGAATTGGAATGGGTTATGTACCAAAAACACTATCAAAAAGTGGCAGCAAAATATATATTCAGGTTCGTAAAAAAGCAATTCCCGCAACTGTAGTTAAATTGCCCTTTTATAAAGGATAATAAAAATAGACTGCGTTACATATAGAGACTAAGTATACTCTGGAATTTTTCCTTTAATACCTTTAAAAAAGGAATGTAAATATTTAAAATCTGCTTCCTTATCTTCAGTAGTAAAAAATGGCTTTTCTGAAATTGTTACTATCTTCTTCTCAAAATCTAAAGAGGCGGCATATATAGGAATATTAACACCTTTAGCAATATAATAAAACCCTGATTTCCATTCTTCTACTTTCTTTCGTGTGCCTTCAGGAGAAATTCCTAAAATAAAACGTTCTCTTGAGTTGAAAATTTCAATAATAGAATCTACTACGTTGTTATTCTTAGTTCTATCAACAGGAGCACCGCCAACGGCTCTAAAAAGGAAACCAAATGGAGGTTTAAAGAGTGTGGCCTTACCAACAAAATTTGCTCTTAAGTCTATTGCATAATTAAGCAAAACTGCAATTGGAAAATCTACCCAACTTGTATGCGGTGCAACTATTAAAACAAATTTCTTAGGTGCTTTTTTAAAATCACCTTCAACTTTCCATCTTAAAATAGTGAACAGTATAAATTTACAAATCAATTTCATCATAAAAAGTTGCTTTAAGGTTATGTTGACAAATATAAAACTCTTAATTTTATAATCTAATCTTTATGAATAAATGAACGAATCTATTATATATATTATTGTAGCATTACTTGTTGGTTTTGTTATTGGAAAGTTATTAGCCTGTCTCTTATACACATCTCCGAGCCCACGAGACCTCTCTACATC
>CAJXUO010000110.1 GCA_913061425.1 uncultured Lutibacter sp. | reverse complement strand
AATCCACGAAGTGCCTAATGTAATAATCAAATGTGTTGCTTCGTGAAGTTGTTTGTGTGTAGAAGATATTTGAGAATTTAAAGTCTTAATTAATTCTTCTTTTGAAGTGTCACTCAACTCAGAATGTGCGTCAAAACAATGCCAACGTTCATTATGAAAGAATACCTCTTTCTCAGAATATTCTTTTTGGTTAATTGCATTGGTAATCAATCTTTCAATAGCTATAGGATGAAAGAGTATACCAAAAGAATTTGAAAAATTCTGAAACTTAAAGTATGATAATTTTTTACTGATGTTCTCAGAAAAGCAAGAACCAAACAACGCAACCTTAGAACTATAATCAATTTTTGACTGTTCGCTGAGCGAAGTGTTAAGTGGTATTTGAGTTCTAAAATTCATTATTCAATATAACTTTTCACACGTTCTAATGCTTTTGGAATTCCCTCAGGACTTTTCCCTCCTGCAGTTGCAAAGAAAGGCTGTCCACCTCCACCTCCATGAATTAGTTTCCCTAATTCACGCACAACTTGACCTGCATTTAGTTCTCTTTCTTCAGCCAATTTTTTGTCTATATAACACGTTAACATCGCTTTGTCTTTTGCTGCTGATGTTGCAACAAAAAAGAATAAATTTTCAACTTCTTTACCTAATTCAAAAGCCAAATCTTTAATAGCGTTTTGGTCTAAATCTATTTTTTTTGCAATAAAGTTAATGCCATTAATAGTTTCAATTTCTGCCTTAAGAGTTGTTTTAAGGTTCTTCGCCTTGTCTCTCATCAACCCTTCAATTTGCTTTTTTAAAGCAGTATTTTCATCTTGAATTTGTTCAACAACTTTTAAAGGATCATTTGTGTTTTTTAAGGCCAATTTTACGGCGCTATATTCTTTATCTTGTTTTGAATAATAATCTTTAACAGCATCAGAAGTTATTGCTTCTATTCTTCTAATTCCAGAAGCGATAGCGCTTTCTGAAGTTATTTTAAAATGCCAGATATCACCTGTATTTTTAACATGAGTACCGCCACATAATTCCATAGATTTCCCAAACTGAATCATACGAACTGTATCTCCATATTTTTCTCCAAATAAGGCTATAGCACCTTTTTCAAGAGCCGTATCCATAGTGATATTTCGATGTTCATTTAAATTCAATTTTCCTCGAATTCTTGCGTTTACAAAATCTTCAACTTCTTCCAATTGCTCTTTTGTAACTTTTGAAAAATGAGAAAAGTCAAAACGCAAATGTTTTGAATGAACTGCAGAACCTTTTTGCTCCACATGAGCACCTAATATTTTACGTAATGCTTGGTGTAAAAGATGTGTTGCAGTATGATTACACTCTGTTCTGAAACGTTGTTTCTCATCCACTACAACTTTAAAAGTTTCATTTAAATGTACGGGTAAATTCTTTGTGAAATGAATAATTAAATTATTCTCTTTCTTCGTGTCAAGAATATAAATAGCATCACCATTTGGCACTTCTAAATACCCTTTATCACCAACCTGTCCTCCGCCTTCTGGATAAAAAGGAGTTAGGTTGAAGATTAATTGATACATTTCACCGTCCTTTTTCGAAGTAACTTTGCGATAACGAGTAATTTTTACTGTTGCTTCTAAAGTGTCATAACCAATAAACTCTTCTTCTTCGTCTTCATACAATACTTGCCAATCATCTGTTTCTACTGTTGTTGCTTTACGCCCTCTTTCTTTTTGCTTTTCTAATTCGTTTTTAAATTCGGCTTCGTTATATGTTAAATTATTTTCGCGTAAAATTAACTCGGTTAAATCTTCAGGGAAACCATATGTGTCTTTTAATTCAAACACTTTTTTTCCGGATATTTTTTCAGCAGTGTTTTTCTCAATGATGGCATCTAACAAACTTAAACCTTGATCTAAGGTTCTTAAAAATGAGTTTTCTTCTTCTTTTATAACATTTTCAATCAATTGTTTTTGTGCAATTATTTCTGGAAAAACATCTCCCATTTGCTTGCTTAATATATCTACAAGCCTATATATAAAGGCTTCTTTTTGATTTAAAAAAGTAAATCCGTATCGAATAGCTCTTCTCAATATTCTTCGTATTACATAACCAGCACCATTATTGCTTGGCAATTGTCCATCTGCAATGGCAAATGCTACGGCTCTAATATGGTCAGAGATTACTCTTATAGCAACATCTTCAATTTTATCCGAAGCATTGTATTTTGAGTTTGTAATTGTTTCTATTTCTCGAATTATTGGAGAGAAAACATCTGTATCGTAATTAGATTGAACACCCTGAATGACCATACACAAACGCTCAAATCCCATTCCTGTATCTACATGTTTATTAGGTAGTTTTTCTAAAGAACCATTTAGTTTACGGTTAAATTCCATAAATACTAAGTTCCAAATTTCTATGACTTGAGGATGGTCCAGATTTACCAAATATTTTCCATCTACTTTGGCTTTTTCTTCATTTGAACGAATATCTATATGAATTTCAGAACAAGGACCACAAGGACCTTGAGCGCCCATCTCCCAAAAGTTATCTTTCTTATTTCCATTTATAATTCTATCTTCAGGAACTAATTCTTTCCAATAATCATAAGCCTCTTGATCAAAACTTAAACCATCTTCCTTGTCTCCTTCAAAAACGGTTACATATATACTGTTTTTGTCAATCTTATAAACCTCAGTTAATAATTCCCAAGCCCAAGCAATTGCTTCCTTTTTAAAATAATCGCCAAAACTCCAATTACCCAACATCTCAAACATTGTATGATGATACGTGTCGATTCCAACTTCTTCTAAATCATTGTGCTTTCCAGAGACTCTTAAACATTTTTGAGTATCAGAAACTCTTGCGTCAGTTACTTTTTTTTGTCCTAAAAAGTATTCTTTAAAAGGTACCATTCCAGCATTAACGAACATTAATGTTGGATCGTTTTTTAGAACCAAAGGAGCAGAAGGAGCAATAGTGTGAGATTTGTTTTTAAAAAAATCTAAAAATTGCTGACGTATTTTTTGTGATGTCATAAAATGTTAATTTATTTCTAAAATACTTTATGTGTTCAACTAGTTGTGAAACATTTTGTAAATTTGTTTTTTAAAACGAAGTATACTATTAAAAGTGATTTCTCGTTTACAATGCAAATTTAGTATAATTAATCTTATGGCGAAAGTTAAATACTATTACGATTCTGAAACTTTATCATATAAAAAGGTAGAGATTAAAAAAGGCGTATTCTTTAAGCAGTTTTTATTCTGGATATTAACTATTACATTAGCAATGTTTGTTGGATTTCTTTTGTTACATAATTTTTTCGAAACTCCAAATGAAAAAGCATTGAAAAGAGAAAACGAATATTTAAAGCTCAATGCAGGTATTCATAAGAAAAGAATCGTTCAATTTGAAAAAGTATTAGTTGATTTACAAGAGAGAGATAATAATATTTACAGAACTTTTTTTGAGTTAAATCCAATACCTGAAGAGCAAAGAACTGCAGGATTTGGAGGCATAAATAGATATAAATCTTTGGAAGGGTTTGATAATTCGGAAATGATTATTGACATCACTAAAAATATGGATATCCTTTCTAAACAGTTATATGTTCAGTCTAAATCATTAGATGATATTGTAAAATTAGCCAAAAACAAGGAAGAATTATTAGCCGCAATCCCTGCAATACAACCAGTAAAAAGTCAAGATTTAACTAGAATGGCTTCAGGATTTGGTTGGCGTACGGATCCTTTTTTAAAGACACGAAAAAAACATTATGGAATGGATTTTACAGCACCTCGAGGGACACCAATTTATGCAACAGGTCCTGGAAAAGTAATTCGTGCTGATGCTAGATCTTCTGGATTTGGTAAGCACATTCGTGTTGATCATGGCTTCGGATATATTTCTTTATATGCACATTTAAGTAAATACAATGTTAGCAGAGGAGCATATGTTAAGCGAGGAGATTTAATTGGCTTTGTTGGTAATACTGGAAGATCTCAAGCACCTCATTTACATTATGAAATTCGCAAGAATAAAGACCGAATTAATCCGATAAACTTCTATTACGGAAACTTATCACCAGCAGAATTTGAAGCAATGCAAAAGGCAGCTCAAATTGAAGGACAGTCTTTAGATTAAACTTCTAAAGTAGTTTTTAATTTCAAATATTTTTTTTTGTATATTCGTCTTTCTTACAATTGTGAAGATTATGCACGTAAATTTACCAGAAAAAAGGTATTATAAAATTGGTGAAGTAGCCAAGGCGTTTGACGTTAATACGTCCTTAATACGTTTTTGGGAAAATGAATTTACTATTCTGAAACCTAAGAAGAATAAAAAAGGAAATCGACTTTTCACTCATGATGATTTACAAAATTTAAAGTTGATTTATCATCTTGTAAAAGAGAAGGGATTTACTTTAGATGGCGCTAGAAAAAAAATGAAGGAAAATCCTGAAGGCATGGTCGATAAGCATCAAATTATTTCAAATTTAGAAAACATAAAGCAAGAACTTATTAATATTAAAAATCATTTGTCCTAAAAAATGACGATTTAGCAGGTGTTGGCTGTTTAGGATTTTTAGTCTTGATTGTAGTGTTTGCTTTTCTGGCACATTTTAAATTTGATTGAATCTCTACTTTTTTTGTTTAATGGATTGCACTTATAATCCTTTAAAATTTTAGATTGATTATGAAAAATGTTATTTACTTCTTTTTCGTTTACTTCTTATTTCTCTCTTGTAATTCACAAAAAGAAGGTGAAAATAGCACTCCTAAATCGCCTTATTTATTTGTTCTAGGAAATGCTCAAGATGCAGGATATCCTCAAGCAGGATGTAATAAGGATTGTTGTGAACGAGTTTATAAAGACGCTTCAAATACGAGATTCGTTTCGTCAATTGCATTAATAGACCCTGTTTCCAATGAAAATTGGATTTTTGATGCGACTCCAGACTTTCCAAAACAATTAAAGTTGCTTTCTACACATTTAAAGGATTCTAAAAATCTTCCAAATGGACTCTTTTTAACACATGCACATATAGGGCATTATACAGGTTTAATACATCTTGGAAGAGAAGTTATGGGTGCTAGAAATATGCCAGTATATGCGATGCCAAAAATGAATTCATTTTTGAGAACGAATGGCCCTTGGAGTCAATTGGTAGATTTGAAGAATATTGAGTTGAGGGAACTTAAAAAAGATTCAACGATTGTATTAAATAAAAGAATTTCTGTGACACCAATTCAAGTTCCTCATCGTGATGAATTTTCAGAAACGGTAGGTTATGTGATTCATTCTAATTCTAAAAAAGTATTATTTGTTCCAGATATTGATAAATGGAGTAAATGGGAAGCGAGTATCGTTGACTTTATAAAAGAGGTCGATATTGCATTGTTAGATGCAACATTTTTTAAGCAAGGAGAAATAAATAGAGATATGAGTGAAGTTCCACATCCATTTGTTACTGAAAGTATGGAGCTGTTTCAAAACCTATCTGAAGAAGATAAAAACAAAATTCATTTTATCCATTTCAATCATACCAATCCATTATTAATAGATGGGAGCGAAGCGCAACATCAAGTTTTAAAAAACGGATTTAAGATTGCGAAGCAAGAAATGATAATTGAATTGTAATTATTTCTGTCTAAAATAAACAATCACAGGAACTCCTTCAAAATCATAAATCTCACGAAGTTTGTTTTTAATAAATCGCTTATAAGGATCTCTTACATATTGTGGTAAATTACAGAAAAACACAAACTGAGGTGTTAGCGTTGGTA
>CAJXUO010000109.1 GCA_913061425.1 uncultured Lutibacter sp. | reverse complement strand
CAATTCCTACTGCAGTTCCGGTTCCAAACGCCTCTTCTAATTTACCGTTTAATGAAGCGTCTCGAATTTCTTGTATAGTTATAGCTCTTTCTTTTACTTCAAACCCCTTATCTCTTAAAATATCCATTACACTCATTCTTGTAATACCATCTAGAATAGAGCCATCACGTTTTGGCGTTATGAATTTTCCATCTATTTTAAAGAAGATATTCATGGTTCCAACTTCTTGAATATAATTATGTTCAACGGCATCCAACCAAAGGACTTGATCATAACCTTTAGCTTTTGCATATTCAGTTGGTCTTATAGCTGCTGCATAATTTCCTGCGGCTTTAGCTTCTCCTGTTCCTCCTGAGGCAGCACGTATATATTTATTTTCTGCCCATAATTTAATACGCTTACTAAAAAACGGACCAGAAGGAGAAGCCATAATTATAAACTTAAAATGAGTTGCAGCGCGCATACCAATAAAAGGCTCGTCAGCATACATAAAAGGTCTTAAATACAAGGCACTTCCATCAATTGGAGGAATCCAATTATGTTCTAATGCAACCAATTTTTTTAAACCTTCCACAAATAAATCTTCAGGAAAATCAGGCATTCCCATTCTTTCTGCACTAAAGTTTAATCTTGCTGCGTTTTTACTCGGTCTAAAAAGCATTGGATTACCATCACCATCAACTGTTGCTTTCATCCCTTCAAAAATGGCTTGTCCATAATGCAATGCCATTGCTGCTGGATGCGTAGGAATTAATGCTAAAGGTTCAATTCTTGGGTTTATCCATGTTCCATTTTCATAGTCACAGATAAACAGATGATCTGTAAAAGTGGTTCCTAATGGAATATTATTAAAGTCAATTGTTGAAGCTTTTGACTCATTTATTTTGGATATTTGTATGTTATGCGACATGTTTTATATTGTTCTTTTTGAATCAAATTGTTCTAAATAATCGGCAATTCTTCGTAAGAATGAACCTCCTAGATATCCGTCAACGGCTCTGTGGTCAAATGATAATGATAAGTACATCATACTTCGGATTGCAATTTCATCACCATTTTCAGTTTCCATCACTTCGGCTCTTTTTTTGATAATTCCAAGTGCTAAAATGGCTACTTCTGGTTGGTTAATAATTGGTGTTCCCATTAAACTTCCAAAAGTTCCTACATTGGAAATTGTAAAGGTGCTTCCGTGAATATCATTAGCGTTTAAGTTATTTTCTCTCGCTTTTTTTGATAAACTATTTACATTAACGGCGAGTTCATGAAGGTTTTTAGTATCCGCATTTTTTACAACAGGAACAATTAAATTCCCTGAAGGTAATGCCGTAGCCATTCCAATATTTATTTCTTTTTTTACAATAATATTCTCATCATCTAATGAGACATTTATCATTGGAAAATCTTTTACTGCTTTAGCAACAGCCTCTATAAATAATGGTGTGAACGTTAATTTACATTGGTGTTTTTCTAGAAACGGAATTTTGTTTTTATTTCTCCAATTCACCATTTCTGTTAAATCTGCTTCAACATATGCAGTTACATGAGGAGAGGTATGCTTTGAATACACCATATGATCAGCAATCATTTTGCGCATTCTATCCATTTTCACAATTTTTCCAGTTCCTTTATCAAGTTTTAATTGCGGAATACGATAAGCAGTTGGGTCATGTTCAGTTGTTGGTTGAACAAACTGAAAAGGCCTGCCATCTTCAATATATTGGAACAGATCACTTTTTCTAATTCTACCTTCAGTTCCTGTCGCTGGAATCCTTGCTAATTCTTCATAACTGATATGTTGTTCTTTAGCAATTGAAACAATAAGAGGTGAAAAGAAAGTATTGTTATTTTGTTTTGCTGACACTAATTTCTTTGGAGTAGTTTTCTTTTGCTTGACTTCTTTTTTTTCTGTCTTTAATTCAGACTTTGAACCTTTCTTTACAGATGTTGAAGTACTTCCATCAGTATTGATAATAGCAATGGTATCCCCAATTTTTATAACATCGTTCTCTTTAAAAAGAATTTCAGCAATAGTTCCAGATGCAGTAGATGGAACTTCAGAATCTACTTTGTCTGTTGCTACTTCTAAAAGCATCTCATCTTCTTCAATCCTATCACCTACATTTTTAAACCATGTTATAATGGTTGCTTCTGTTATGCTTTCGCCTAGTTTAGGCATTTTAAATTCTATTCTTGACATTGTATGAACTAATGTTTGTTAGTTTATTTTTTCATAAAATCTTGAAGTGTTTTATAAACATCTTCTTGGATTTTCATATTATGCGGAACCTCTCTCAAAGGTTCTACTTCTTTCAAACTCTCATGACAATCTGCTGGTAATTGTTGGTACAATTGTGTGCCTTTAGTTTTCCATGCAATCATTTCATCACTAACTTCTTTAATCACTCTCGCTGGATTTCCAACGACCAAACTTCGTTTAGGAATCTTAGTTTCTGCTTTTACAAACGCCATTGCACCTACAATGCTTTCGTCTCCTATTTCGGCATCGTCCATAATGACACTATTCATTCCAATAAGGCAATTTTCACCAAGATTAGCACCGTGAATAATGGCTCCATGACCTATGTGTGAGCTCTTTTTCAGAACAATTGACTTTCCTGGAAACATATGCACTGTGCAATTCTCTTGAACGTTTACACCATCTTCCAAAATGATTTGTCCCCAATCTCCACGAATTGCTGCTCCAGGACCGATGTAACAATTTTTGCCAATGATTACATTGCCAGTTACAGCAGCCAAAGGATGTACGAAACTTGTTTCGTGTACGACAGGTATGTATCCGTTGAAACTATAAATCATTATTTAAAACCTTTTAATTTTTCTTTTGTAAACTCTGAAAGCACTAATCGTCCACTTATTTGAGCACGTTTTGCTAATAATGAATCCCAACCTTCAGTTCCCTTCCAAAAGACAGATTTCATTTCTTTCATCGCTTCGGTATTATAGGTACATAAATGCTCTGCAGTCGTTTTTACTGCTTCGTCCAATTCTTCATTAGATTCAAAGACATGTGTATATAAACCTTTTTGTTTTGCCCATTCTGCTGGATAAAATGAATTTGCGTCAATAGCAATTTGTGACATTCCACTTAATCCTATTTTGCGTTCAATTGCTGGTCCAACTACAAATGGTCCGATACCAATATTTAATTCGCTTAGTTTAATAGATGCAAATTTTGATGCCATACAATAATCTGTCGAAGCTGCCAATCCAACTCCTCCACCAACAGTTTTTCCTTGGATACGTCCAATAATAAATTTTGGACATTTTCTCATTGCATTTATCACATTGGCAAATCCAGAAAAGAAAACGCTACCAGTTTTTTCATCACTAATGTTTACTAACTCTTTGAAACTGGCTCCAGCACAAAAAGTTCTGTCTTTTCCACTTTTTAAAACAATGACTTTAATAGCGTCATTGTTTCCAGCATCAGTAATTGTTTGTGCTAGTTCTGCTAAGATATTTCCAGGTAAAGAGTTATGTGCAGGATGAAAAAACTCTATATATCCTACTTCGTTTTCGATGTCTATTTTAACGTATGGGTCGCTCATAATTTTTATTTTTTTGTCATTCCTGCAAAAGCGGGAATCTAATTCGTTATTGTTATTTACTTCTTAATGGATTCCGCATCAAGTGCAGAATGACAAATTATATTAATTCAAACTGTTCAAAATGGAAGTTAAGGTGTTTCCTTTCTTGTAAATACCATTCGTATTTATTCAATTCACCAAAAACCATATTATTTAATTTTGCATCTGGATTTTCTTTGAAAAAGGTCAGGTAATTTTGCCTTGCTTCATTCATTTTCTCTTTAGCAATTGTTAAATCGGGATGGTTTAAGATTGCTAATTTATCTTTTTCTAATAATGGAAAATTAGAATTTTTAGGGAATTTATGATAGTTATAAAGACTATTATGTACTTTTTCAAGGATTTTTTCTGGAGTAGAAATTTCAAAATCTTGAATTTCTCCAGAAGCAATTCTATACGTATGTTCTAGGTGTTCAATCATATGTTGAGGTGTCATAATTCCCCATTTTGGCTTTGTAGTTTCAGTTAAAGCATGTAGACATTCTTTAATTTTTTTATCAGTCATTTCGACAAAAACTTCTTGCTTTTTTTGAACCATTGTTAAAACAGTAGCCAATGCAACTAGTTCATCATTAGCGTCAAAAATTTCAGCAAACCACTTTACAATTCCACTTGGATGTTCTGCTGAAGCAACATCTCTATCTATTTTTTGCTTACACGTTAAACGTACATAAATAGTGTCATTATGATACAATGGTCTAAGGAATCTACATTCTTCTAACCCATAATTTGCAGAAACTGGACCTTTATTTGGATACACAAATAATCCTGCAGCAGCAGAAATTATGAAATAGCCATGAGCAGTCCTCTTTTCAAAAATACTTCCGTCTAATGAAGTTATATCTGTATGTGCATAGAAATGATCCCAAGTAAGATTGGCGAAATTGATAATATCAGTATCGGTAAACGTACGCTTATGTGTTTTCATAGACATTCCTGGTTGAATGTCTTCCCAATGATATTTAAAAGGATGCTGTTCTGTTTCCTTGTACTTCGCATTTGGTTGATAAATACCTGTAATTTCGGTTAGAGTTGTCGGAGAACCTTGAATTGCTGTGCGTTGTAAATAATGCTTTATTCCGCGGATTCCACCCATTTCTTCGCCACCTCCAGCACGTCCAGGACCTCCATGAACTAAACTAGGTAGCGGAGAGCCATGACCTGTACTTTCTTTAGCACTTTCTCTATTCAACACTAATATTCTTCCGTGATGACTTGCTGCGTTTAAGACATATTCTTTTGCAATTTGATCGTTATTAGTTGCAATTGAAGACACTAAAGAGCCTTTCCCCATTTGTGCCAATGTAATCGCTTCCTCTAAATTTTTGTAAGGCATTATGGTACTTACAGGGCCAAACGCTTCACGTTCGTGAATTGCTGTGTTTTGAAAAGGATTATCTGATCTTAATAAAATTGGGCTAATGAAAGCACCTTTTTTAGCGTCTGCACCTATGGTTTCTATTTTGTCTAAACTTCCATACACAATGTGTGCTTCTTTTGACAAATCGCTAACTGAATCTCTAACGGCCTGAACTTGTTGATGGCTTACCAAAGATCCCATTCGTACTTCTTTCAATCTTGGGTCTCCAATAGTTACTTTATCCAATGCTTTTCCTAATGAAATTTGAACATCTTCAATTAAATTTTCTGGAACTATAATTCTACGAATTGCAGTACATTTTTGTCCTGCTTTTACCGTCATTTCTTTTCGAACTTCTTTGATAAATAAATCAAATTCTGGAGTTCCAGGAACGGCATCTTCTCCTAAAATAGAAGCATTTAAAGAATCTGCTTCCATTGTAAAAGGCACAGCCTCATTAATAATTCTAGGATGTGCTTTTAATATTCTTCCTATTGCAGCAGAACCTGTAAAAGTCACTACATCTTGTGATTCTACGGTGTCTAATATGGTTTTAACAGTTCCGTTTATAATTTGTAGCGCGCCTTCGGGTAAAATTCCAGAGGCAATAATTTCTCTAGCAACGGCTTCAGCCAAGTATGATGAAGAGGGTGCTGGTAAAACAACTGCTGGAACTCCAGCCATCCAATTGACCGCGCATTTTTCCAACATTCCCCAAACAGGGAAATTGAAAGCATTGATATGTACTGCAACGCCTTTTTTAGGCACCATAATATGATGTGCCATAAAGCGTCCGCCACGAGATAAATCAATAGCATCACC
>CAJXUO010000108.1 GCA_913061425.1 uncultured Lutibacter sp. | reverse complement strand
CGAGATGTAGAGAGGTCTCGTGGGCTCGGAGATGTGTATAAGAGACAGCATTTTCACCTGTTTCTAAATAAATAATATTCCCTAAACCAATAGAGTATTGATCCATTTTACCACCAGAAGACCCTTGTTCAATAACTTCAGCTTCATACGCTATAATAGAAATGAATTCTGGAGTGATTTTTTCACTACATCCAAATGCTTCTATCAAAAAATTTACCCAAGAGATTATTAAAGCGGAAGAACTCGAAGTTCCTGCATTAATTGGTATGTTCCCAGAAAAGGTTACATCATAACCTATATTTGGAATACAACTGTATTTTTTAAGCACTTTTAAAACAGATAATAAATGGTCGCCTACAACATTTGTTTCTTCATTAACAGCATCTAAAGCTATTATTCTTTGCTTATTAATATCTGGTTTTGAAATATCAAAATAATTTTTATTATTCTCAACTGCATGCAATTTTATATGTCTGCTAATTGCACATGCAATTATTGGTAGCCCTAAATAATCTTGATGGTCACCAAACAGACAAGTTCTTCCTGGTGCTAATGATGTAATTTCTCTCATTTATTTATACTAAATATTTTATTTTAATATGTATTTTTTATCCAATTATATGGTTTGCGCTTCACCCACATTCCTCTAGTGAAATCTGGAAAACTTTGAGGTTCTCCATTGTTTTCAATAGATAATTCTGATAAGGGGGTTACTGCACTCCAAGCTGCCGCATCATAAACATCCATTGGAGGGGCTATATTTTGTTTTGCAGACTCTACAAAGGCTTGCAAAACAAAAAAATCAATACCACCATGACCAGCTTCTGTAGCACCATCACCATATTTCTTCCATAAGGGATGGTCATATTTATCAAACCAAGCATCCATCGATTCCCAGCCATGCCCCTTAGTAATACCTTCTATATGAATTCGTTGTGTATGATAATCAAAATCTGCAAGTCCCTGAACACCCTGTACTTTAAACCCTAAAGAATAAGGATGAGGAGTATTTACATTATGAGTAACTATAATAGTCTCTCCATTAGAGGTTTCTATAGTTGAAGTTATAATATCTCCTTGTTTCCATTTTAATTTTGCATTTGGATGATCCTTACCACCATTATCAACGATATACTTATTTAACCCAATAGCTTTAGTAGCATGAGAAGTTAATGAAAGGAAACGATTACCTCTATTAATATCTACCATTGTAGCTACAGGACCTAACCCATGAGTTGGATATACATCTGCATTTCTTAATAATGAGTGCTGCGTACGCCATTTGGATTCAGAAATTCCTTTCTCTCCAAATTCTACCCCTTTACCATACGCTGTTTTACCATCATTAAACTTTACATGTCTAAGATCATGTTGATAACCACATGTAAAGTGTAATAATTCTCCAAATATATTTTGCTTAACCATATTCAACACTGCTAAAACATCTCTACGGAAATTTACGTTTTCTAAAATCATCAAATGAGATCCTGTAGCTTCATGTGTGTTTACCAAATCCCAACATTCTTCTATGGTATTAGCTGCTGACACTTCTAAACCGGTATATTTACTTGCCTTCATAGAGTCTACAGCCATTTTTGTATGCCACAACCAAGGTGTAGATATAATAACAGCATCCACATCTTTTAAATCTAAAAGGTTTTTGTAATCGTAATCAGAGGTGCCAAAAACTTTCGGTTTTGTACACCCTGCGTCTGCAATCATTTTTAAAGAAATATCAATACGTTTAGGGTCAACATCACATATTGCAGTGACTTCAATATCCTTACGAAGTAATGCATTATTCAAATGATTTGTTCCTCTTAAACCTACACCTATAAAAGCAAGTTTTAATTTTTGGTTTTCTTTTGAAACTGCGCCTAAAGCCAAGTTTGGTATCATTGAAATACCTGCTCCAACAATGGCAGTTTTTTTAATAAAATTTCTTCTTGAATTCATAGTCTCGTAATTATATATATTAATATAGACCCACTTCTGCTAAATGTGCAAAAAAGACATCTTCTCCCGAATGATCATCATAACCACTTTTAACTGTAACTTTAAAATACTGAATAGTTATTGGAGTCGTTAATTCTATTAATTGTTTTGCCGTACCATCGTTCAATATAAAATCACCAAGGCTTTCAAAATTTACACCATCTGTACTTGTTTCAATTATAATGTCTTTCGGTCTGCCGTTATATTTGGCTGCTCTGTTTAAAAAGGTAAAGCCCTTGATTGTTTGATCAATATTTAAGTTAACAGTAAAATAATGTGGATAATTTGATTGTGAATCAGACCAAGCCGAGTGCCAATATGTTTCACTATTGAGATCTATTACATGTTTTGCATGTCCATTATGAGCGCCTTCTCCAGTAGTTTCTTCAGAAGAAGATTCCGTAATCGTCCAATCGTTGGTTTTCTGTTCAATTATTTCAATCTCATCAATAATAAGATCTGATTCCTTTTTATTATTCTTAACAAACCCAAACCAAGAATTTCCAGATTTAGAGCCAATAAAAGTAACTGAGTATGTTTGCGTTTCTAACTGGGCTGCAATAACACTTTCTGATACTATTTCAGTAGTATCTCCTATAGCAAATGAATAATCACTTGACTCTGTTTGATATTTAAACGTAACTGTGTATTTTTTTCCTGCTTTGAAACGTACATTTTGCGGAATGGTTTGCACAACTAATCCTTTTACATCTTCATGCAATTTCAAAGACCATTTTCCCTCAATCACATCATCAATTTTTTTCCCATTCCAACCTTTTTGAGTGTAAGGAGAATGCAATTCTGCTAAATGAATCCTTGGATCATTCGATCCTCCAGCAGGACCTTTAACAAATGGAAAAATCCCTGATGGCACCTGTTCAAAGTTTTCTGAAAAATAGAGGCTGTCTGCCTTTTTTGTTGGAGCAATTGCTTTTACTCTAATATTATCAAACAATACTTTTCCAGTCCCTTTATCAGCACTTAAAAATAATTCAACATCTTCATGATGTTCCTCTACATCAAAGCGCACATACATTCTTTGCATGTTTGTACCATGTTTACTATCTGCTGCGATATAGTTTTCCCATAAAGAGTTGACTGCATATTTTGAGGTTGATGTGTTTTTTGTTTTCACAGCTAAAGTTGCTTTTCTGTTTTCTGTATTTACATAAACAGATGCATAATAATGTCCTTTAGGCAACCTTTTAATTGTTTGACTTACACGAACCTTTTCTCCTTTATCTATGGACAATTCGTATTGTCCATTATCATTTCTTTTAACAGCTGTGTTTGTTCCATTTAGCTTCCAATTATTTAAATTTCCACTATTAAAGCCCATGTTTTTCACCAACGAACCTTCACCCCAAACCATGGTTTCATTTTGCTGTTTCTTTTTAAAGAGTACATAAGGTGTTTTAGGGTTCGTTGAAAGTTCAATTTGATTATCTACTACAGAGATTGCTTGCTCGTTTACCTTTCCTAGATCTGTTAATTGATATACATAAATAGTAGAAACATTTTTCCATGAATCTGGCAACTCCCAAGAAGAGCTTCCACCTTTATCATTCCAATGATACAATTTTTCTTCAGTTTTAGGATTCCAAGGCAATAAATATGTATTTCCTTTAAGCATTACTGTACCATTCCTTGTAATAATTCTTTTTCCTGAGTCTGTAGACACTTTTACACCCTCAGCAAAAGTGATGCTTTTTTCTCCCCATTTTTCAATAGGAAAATGCTGTAAATATTTAGTAGGTAGATTAATATCGAATGTGACATCTATACAAGCATCATAATTAACTCTTCCTTGCCAACCTTCAAAATCCACCATTTCTGTACCACCTAATAATGGGTGTTTTGCAATCCATGTATCTTTTTGGTGATTTCTAATAAAACGAACAATTTTACTATTGTATCCTTTGATCGTTTTTCCTCCGTATTTATAATCTACTGCCCAGTGATTCCAAATAGCATCATATTCATGATCTTGTGGAAACTCTGTCGTATAATACAATCCTAAAGAGTGAATTTCTCTTCCTAATTGTCTACTATCCCAACTTCCTTTTGCATACCAAACATCTACATACAAAAAGTCTAAAGCAGGCACTTGGTCCTTCAATGATTTTATTCGTCTCAATCTATTCCCAGAAATGCCATCATATCTTTTATCCATATAATAAGATTGATCTAACCAGTTCCAACCTTTTTTTTCTTTATTTATCAGTGTTTCATTAAAAGCTTGTGCTTCTGGATACGATTCTGTACCGTTGATATGCACACCAATTGATGCATTGTATTTTTTAGCTGCATTCACCAACACATTCATTTCTGCTGCTCCTCCTTGTCTATGTCCAATATCTGCATAGTCTGGATGTTTAGAATCATGTCCTTCAGAACCATATCCTTTCAAAATCACATATTGTCCAAGACCATCAGTATTTAAAAAAACACGTTTGGTTTCCTCTAACGATTTGGTAAATGGATTAGTAGCCTGACTCGCAAAATTCATCGGAATTCTTTGCACCACCATGTTAGGAATTTTCTCTGAACCAACAAGTGTATTTAGAATATCTCTGTAAGCGATTGCTCCATCTTGCCAATCTACTATATTGTCATTATTAACGTCATTGGTAATCACAATTTTCAGCTCTGGTAAAGGACTTGGTTTTGTCATCCCTTTTGCTCTATAAATCCAAGAACCGCTCCACACTCTAGTCGTTTTAACTCTATTATTTTTTGTTGTTTTCTTTTGTAAACGGTTATTATCTGTCTTTTCTTCAACAGCATTGGACCAAATCGCTCCAGCAAGTTTCTTTGTATTTACAATTGCATATAAATACCCTTTTGCGATACTATCTACTGGTGTTTTTTTAGTTATTTTTTGAAAAACATCTCCAGTCCCTTTGACAGCAGTAAACATTTTTGACCCTGAGAATTGCCCATTATCGTCAGTGCTTTTTACGCTTAACAAACTATGATTAGGAATTTCAACAGTATGAACTTTAAAAATACCGTTCTCGGTAATTGTATCAAATTTTAATGAAACGATATTTTTTTGAACCGAGATATGAAGTTTCAATTCTACATCTAATTCGGTAATTGTAAGCGTATAAAGTATTTTATTGTTTTCTGTGCTAGAAATCACTTTTGGCGAATAACTTTCACCATTGATAAGCACTGTACTTAATTGATTTTCATTAGCAGACATAACTGCTCCTGATGTGTTCCACTGATAACTTATAATTCTAGGAAATGTTTCATCTACAGTGACACTTAACTGGTTTGAATTCAATTTGGTTACTTTTTGTGCTAGTGTACTTAAAGAAATACAAAAACATAAAATTGACGTATATAACAATCTCATTTACTTAACTTATTTAGTTTTATTAATTTTCAGTATTGATAGCTCGCCATTATTTCTAGCAATCAAAATTGATTTTGTGATTCCGCCTTTTATAAAAGCAGGATCTTTCACAATCATTACAATTCTAATTGCATGCAATATATAATATATTTTTCCAAAAAACCTACCATTCCCTACTAGTCTTTTTATCAATAATATTTTCTATCTTTGCTACATGGGTATAATTAAAATAGAAAGTAACCTAGGTGTTGCTAAATATAAACAAATCATAACATCTATTGAAAAGGCTCTGATTGACAAGGTTTTAAAAAAAGGAGACAAATTGCCTTCTATTAACAGTATTAGAAGTAAATATGACATCTCTAGAGACACCGTTTTAATGGCTTACAGCGAATTAAAAACCCGTGGAGTGGTACAATCTATTTCCTGTCTCTTATACACATCTCCGAGCCCACGAGACCTCTCTACATCT
>CAJXUO010000107.1 GCA_913061425.1 uncultured Lutibacter sp. | reverse complement strand
TGATACTTGTTGAACCTGAAGGTGGATTGCCTAAAGTAGATAAAGAGTATTATATAATGCAAGGTGATTTTTATACTAAAGGGGAGAATGGTGCACCTGGATTACAATCATTTGACATGCAAAAAGCCGTAGATGAAGATCCAGATTATGTAGTATTCAATGGAAAAGTAGGCTCGTTAACTGGAGATAATGCTATTACAGCAAATGTTGGAGAAACCGTTCGATTATATGTAGGGAATGGTGGACCTAACTTGGTATCTTCATTTCATGTAATTGGTGAGATTTTTGACAGAGTTCAAGTTGAAGGTGGTAGCCTTATAAACGAAAATGTTCAGACAACACTTATTCCTGCAGGTGGAGCAGCAATCGTTGAATTTAAAGTAGATGTTCCTGGAACATTCATCCTAGTTGATCATTCAATCTTCAGAGCATTCAATAAAGGAGCCTTAGGAATGCTAAAAGTGAAAGGTGAAGAAAATAAAACCCTTTATTCAGGAGTTGTGCAAGAAGGAATTTATCTACCTGAAGGTGGAGGGATTCAAGAAATGCCAGAAAATGAACCTGAAAAAGTAGTTGTCAAGACTACTAAAAACTTAGCAGAGAAAATAAAATCTGGAAAACAGATTTATACTCAGACTTGTTTTGCTTGTCATCAAGCAAATGGTGAGGGAATAGCAAATGCTTTTCCACCTTTGGCAAAATCTGACTATTTAAATGCTGATGTAAATAGAGCCATTGATATTATTTTGAAAGGAAAAACTGGTGAAATTACTGTAAACGGTAAAAAATATAATAGTGTAATGACTAGGCAAGCTCTTACAGATGAACAAGTGGCTGATGTTTTAACTTACATATATAATTCTTGGGGAAATAATAAAACGAATGTCACTACCTCTCAAGTAAGTCAAGTTAAAAACGGTCATTAATTCAGACAAAATGAATATTATTTTAAGATTGACAGTTTGCATACTCCTACTCTATTTTAATAATGCAAGTTGTCAATCTAAAATGGTTCCTATAAAAGGAGGAGCATACATACCTCTTTATGGAAGAGATTCTTTAATGGTTACAATTGATGATTTCCAAATGGATGTTTATCCTGTGACCAATAAAGAATATCTAGATTTTGTCAATAAATTTCCAAAATGGAAGCGATCGAATGTGAAAAAATTATTTGCAGACGGAAATTATTTAATTAATTGGAAATCAGATTTAGAACTGAATAGTTCACAATCACTTAAAGCTCCAATTAATAACATTTCCTGGTTTGCAGCAAATGCTTATTGTGAGTGTCAAGATAAGCGTTTACCCACAATTGATGAATGGGAATTCGTAGCCATGGCAAATAAATCACTTCCAGATGCTCGTAAATTAAAGGATTACAACCAATACATTTTAAGTTGGTATGAAAAACCAAAAACTTTTAACAACGAGATTGGTTCAACCTTTAAGAATTATTGGAATGTCTATGATTTACATGGATTAGTCTGGGAATGGACATCTGACTTTAACTCTGTATTAATATCAGGAGAGTCAAGAAAAGATGTGGATAATGATAGTAATCTGTTTTGTGGAAGTGCAGCAATAGGAGCCACTGATTTAATGAATTATGCCGCATTTATGCGTTATGCAATAAGAGGAAGTCTAAAAGCAAAATACACCATGAAGAACCTTGGTTTTAGGTGTGTAAAAGATGTTGAAAAATGAAAAAATTAAAAATCATATTTACGCTATTCATATCAATTATTTCATTTGTAGCTTGTAAAGAATCATCAAGTGAAAAAAGTAATAATAAGATCGTTTATCAATGCCCTATGGAATGCGAAGGTGATAAAACATACTCTCATTCATTGAGTTGTCCAATATGCAAAATGGATTTAAAACCTCTTTCTGAAACTTCATCTATGATATTATCAAATGATGAAATTTCAGATGAATCTATTTTTAATCTAACCACAAAATGGAAAACAGAAGAAAATAAATCTATTGAACTTAAGGATTTAAGAGGAAAAACTTTGGTCATGGTAATGATTTATACTACTTGCAAAGCGGCTTGTCCAAGGTTAGTTGCTGATATGCGAAATATTGAAGATCAAATTCCTGAAAGTAAATTGAAAAACTTACAATTTATTATGGTAAGTATTGATCCTGAAACAGATACTCCTACTCGTTTAAAAGAATTTGCCATAGAAAATCATATGGACGGAAAGCAATGGACTTTTTTACAAGGAACAGAAAACAGTGTAAGAGAATTTGCTAACGTACTTGCTGTTAAATATAAACAAATCTCACCTATGGATTTTTCACACTCAAACATTATAAGTGTTTTTAATAATGAAGGTGAATTAGTTCATCAGCAGGAAGGATTGGGAGTAGACAATAAAGAAACGGTTGATACTATAAACGAATTAGTAAACAAAAAATAAAATTATGGTAACTATAGAAGATAAAACAGTCGCTGAAGTTGTAGCGGCGAATATAAAAACGGCTCATGTATTTAAAAAACATGGAATTGATTTCTGTTGCGGAGGTGGAATTACCATTGATAAAGCGTGCGAAAAACATAAAATTAATTTTAACACTTTAAGAGAAGAATTATTAGCAGTTGATGATGTTGCAAGAGCATACGATTATAATAAATGGGGACTTGATTTTTTAATTGATCACATCTTAAATGTACATCATACCTATGTAGAAGAATCTATTCCATTAATCTTACAATACTCAGAAAGAGTTGCTAAGGTTCATGGACATCATTTTACTGAGGTTGTTGAAATCAACAAACTATTTAAAGAAATAGCAGACGAACTTACAACTCATATGAAAAAAGAAGAGTTGATTCTTTTTCCGTTTATCAAAAAGTTAATTAAAATAAAAAACGAAGGTTTCGATTTTGAAGTACCAAGTTTTGGAACGGTAAATAATCCTATTAAAATGATGGAAGAAGAGCATGAATCTGCAGGGAATATTTTTAAGGAGATTGCGATGCTATCTAATAATTATTCACCTCCAGAAGAAGCATGCAATACTTACAGAGCCCTATATTCTAAACTTGATGAATTTGAACAAGACTTGCATCAACATATACATTTAGAAAATAATATTCTTCATCCAAAAGCGATACAATTAGAAAAACAATAAATATATATTTATGAAAAAAATAATCTTTTTAGCATTGTTATGCTTTGGAAGTTTAATAAATGCACAACAACTTGACATTTCGGCAGAAGTAAGACCTCGATACGAGAACAAGCATGGATTCAGTACTCTAATAAATGACGATACTGATGGCTCAAATTTCATATCTCAACGTACACGTTTAAATTTTAATTTTAGTCAAGAAAAATTAAGATTAGGAGTGTCATTACAAAACATAAGAGTATGGGGAGATGTGAGTACCTTATCTAGTGATGATAATGCAACTGCATTACATGAAGCATGGGCAGAAGCAGTTTTAAGTGATAAGGTCTCTTTAAAACTTGGACGTCAAGAAATTGTATATGATGATCATAGAATCTTTGGTAATGTAGGTTGGGCACAGCAAGCAAGAAGTCATGATGCTTTTATTTTTAAATATAACCCTGACGCCAAAAACAGGTTGGATATTGGACTCGCTTTAAATGCAGATTCACAATCTGGAGTAGATAATTTATATAGCAATGCCGCAGGTTACAAGTCTTTCCAATATGCTTGGTATCATGGAGATTTTGAAAAGTTTGGTTTAAGTTTTTTATTGTTGAATACTGGAATTGAATATTTGGAAAACGCTGGTTTATCAAATGAATCACAAACAATAGATAATATGCAGACTATTGGACCAAGATTAACTTATAAGTCTGGAGAATTTAATGCTAATGCTGCTGCTTATTTTCAAACTGGAAAATCATTAAATAGAGATGTAAGTGCATCCTATTTTACTGGAAACTTAGTTTACAAAATAAATGGTCAATTTAATGTTGGAACTGGAATTGAAGTTCTTTCTGGTAAAGATATGAATGCCTCAAATAGTGATATAAAATCCTTTGCTCCTTTATTCGGAACGAATCATAAATTCAACGGATGGATGGATTACTTCTATGTTGGGAATCATGCAAACTCAGTTGGGCTAACGGATATAAGTGCTTCACTCTCCTATCATAAAAATAAGTTTACTGCAAAATTGATTCCTCACTTCTTTTCTGCTAATGCTGATGTATTCGATGGCACTAACAAAATGGATTCAAATTTAGGGACAGAGATAGACTTTACTGTTGGATATAAAGTTGCCAAAGACATTACATTAAGTGCTGGACTCTCTAAAATGTTTGCAACTGACACTATGGAAATATTAAAAGGTGGAGATAAAGATGCTGATAATAGTTGGAGTTGGGTAATGTTTACTTTCAAACCAAAACTTTTTTCTACTAAGAAAAATTGATTTATTGTGTTTAGTTAAATTTTGAGTTGGTTCTTTTATCATAGAAGAGCCAACTTTTTTATCTATTCCACAATTTCTTTGGCAAAACTCTCACATAGTTGCAAGGTTTCATTAATATCATCAATTGTTGTTCTTGGATTAATAAGACACATACGCAATACTACTTGATCTTGTAAGATTGTCGTTACTAATATGGCTTTTCTAGACTCCATAACAGATTTTGAAATTTCCTGATTAATACGATCTAATTCCTTTTCCGAAAACTTCTTTCCTATTGGATTGTATCTAAAATTGATTACTGCTAAAGTAGCAGGAGATATTACTTCCCATTTTGAACTTTTACGTAATACATTCTCAACTCTATCAGCCAAATCAATATTGTAAGTCACCGCTTTTTTAAACGCATCTAAACCAAAGGTTTTCATTGACATATAAAATTTCAATGCTCGAAAACGTCTTGTAAGTTGAATTCCATGATCATAAAAATTAATCTCAGAGGTATTTCCTTCTACATCTCTTAAATATTCTGGTTTTTCACTGAAGGTCTGACTTAGCCACTTGTGATTTTTAACAAGTAAACATCCCATTTCGTAAGGTTGATACAACCATTTATGAGGATCAATTGTTAAGGAGTCTGCTTTTTCAATACCCTTTAAAAGTTGATTTCCTTTCTTTGATAGTATTGCTGCACCTCCATAAGCACCATCAATATGAAACCATAATTTTTCAGTTTTACAAATTTTCGCAATTTCATTTAAAGGATCTACAGTTCCTGTATTTGTTGTTCCTGCAGATGCAATTATA
Source organism: uncultured Lutibacter sp. (assembly GCA_913061425.1). Taxonomy (GTDB): domain Bacteria; phylum Bacteroidota; class Bacteroidia; order Flavobacteriales; family Flavobacteriaceae; genus Urechidicola. The sequence continues at coordinate 627 of CAJXUO010000107.1, read as the reverse complement.
CAAAATGGCTGTAAACCTTCTAATCGATCTTTTGCTATAGTATTTTTAAGTTTGTTTAATCCCATTTTAAACTCAATATCAGTAGGAATTATCCGTACCTGTTCCTTTTTAAACCCTAATACTCTAATTGCTTTTATATTGGAAGAATGAGCTTGATCGGATAAATAAATAACTCCTTTAGAGAAATCATCACCAAGTCTCTGGCGTCTTGCAGTAACCAAGGCTGTTAAATTTGCCATAGAACCTCCACTTGTGAACAACCCTCCACCTTTCTTTGCTGGAAATTTAAAAAGTTTTAATAACCAATTCATGGTTACAATCTCTAACTCAGCTGCAGCTGGAGATGCTGCCCATCCACCAGAGAAAATATTAAACCCTGTCGCTAGCGTATCCGCCATTACACTAACATAATTACTTGGTCCAGGCACAAAAGAATATGATTTTGGGTGAGATACTATCGTGCTATTAGGCAAAACTTCTTTGGTTACAAAATCCAAAACTTCTTTGAAATCAGTAGCGTTTTTAGGAACCTTAGTATTAAAAAGAGTGTCCATTTCTTCTCTTGAAGCACTAGCTACAGGTTTTTTAGTATGTTGTGTATCAAAATGTTCTACAATGGTATCAATT
>CAJXUO010000106.1 GCA_913061425.1 uncultured Lutibacter sp. | reverse complement strand
CATCTACACCATGTGCATAGGCAGAAACAGAAATAAGACAGCATATTATGAGTGTAATTAGCCTTATTGTTTTTACTAATTTCATATCCTTTTAATTAGTGTGCGTGCCCATGTTTTTTTACCTGACGGATACTATCTAGCCTTCTTTTTTCGTCTTTATCAATATTTTCTTCAACAGGTGTTTTGTTTTCTTTTGATATAATCTCTGTATCAGACTTCTCTGTAGTCTTTTTCTTGTCAGTACAAGCAGTGAATAAACCGATTGATACTATTAAAATAATAATTAATGATCTAGTTTTCATAGTGTAAAAATTTAATACTGATTATTCTTCTTTGCTAAATTGTTTTATGCGCTACTTGCCCACAACGTCAAGATATGGTTTGAAATGAACTATATCGTTCGATAAGCGAAGTTCGGTTTTTTAAAGTTAAGAAACAAACTAAATTCGTGTGCTCAGTAACGGTCATTGAGCGAAGTTGAAATGAGTCGAAGTGCACTTTAGTTCTCATCACTTCTTTATGAACCTTTAAAACTACTAATCACCTTAATTACTGTATCTTTGCGCCATGATGAATAAATTATCAGATTGGCTACCAACAACCAACAAAGAAGTAAAACTTCGTAAGTGGGAAGAATTAGATGTAATCCTATTTAGTGGAGACGCTTATGTAGATCACCCATCATTTGGACCTGCAGTAATTGGGCGTATTCTTGAAAGCTACGGTTTAAGAGTTGCGATTGTTCCGCAGCCAAGTGTAAATGATAATTTACAGGATTTTGAAAAATTAGGGAAACCTCGTTTATTTTTTGCTGCCACAGGAGGATGTATGGATCCAATGGTAAGTAATTATACTGCCAGTAAACGCAGTAGAGATAAAGATGCGTATACGCCAAATGGTGATAAAGGGTTTCGACCAGATTATGCGACTTCAGTATATTCTAAAATATTAAAAGAAAAATATCCAGATGTTCCTGTTTTGATTGGAGGAATTGAAGCTTCGCTTAGAAGAGTTACACACTATGATTATTGGTCAGATAAATTATTACCTACCATTTTAGAGACTTCAAAAGCAGATATGCTGGTCTATGGAATGGGAGAACAGCCTTTGCGTGAAATTGTAGAATTATTACAAAAAGGAGTGCCATTTTCTAGTTTAAAAAACATCAAACAGACAGCAGTTTTAATCGATAAAGACGAGAAAATTCCTGTTATAAAAGATTGGGATGATGTAACTATCAATTCTCACGAAGCTTGTTTGGGAGATAAAAAGACGTTTGCATCTAACTTTAAAGTAATTGAACAAGAATCAAATAAATTAAAAGCACGAAGAATTTTTCAAGGAGTTGGAGAGAAAACATTGGTGATAAATCCACCATTTCCAACAATGACGGAAGATGAAATTGACGCGTCTTTTGAATTACCATACACACGACTGCCACATCCTAAGTACAATAAAAGAGGGCCGATTCCTGCGTATGAAATGATTAAATTCTCTATCAATATTCATAGAGGATGTTTTGGTGGATGTAGTTTCTGTACAATCTCTGCACATCAAGGTAAGTTTATTGCGAGTAGAAGTCAAGAATCTATTTTAAAAGAAGTAGATACGGTAGCAAATATGCCAGATTTTAAAGGCTATTTGTCTGATATTGGCGGACCTTCTGCCAACATGTATAAGATGAAAGGAAAGGTACAATCTATCTGTGATAAATGTGTTGCTCCATCTTGTATTTCACCAGTTATTTGTAGTAATTTAGATACTTCTCACAAGCCTTTAACGAAATTATATCAAGCGGTTGATAGTCATCCAAAAATAAAAAAATCATTTATTGGAAGTGGAATTCGCCATGATATGTTAGTGCCAGAATTCAATAAAAATGCAGATCCAAAAGAATTGGATGCGTACACGGAAGAGGTGATGACAAAACACGTTTCTGGTCGATTAAAAGTGGCTCCAGAGCACACATCTGATCCTGTTTTAAAATTGATGCGAAAACCATCTTTTAAATATTTTCATATGTTTAAAGAGCGTTTTGATAAGATAAACATCAAGAAGAAATTAAACCTTCAGTTGATTCCTTATTTTATTTCTAGTCACCCTGCAAGTGAAGTTGAAGACATGGCAAATTTGGCTGCAGAAACTAAAGAGTTGGGCTTTCAGTTAGAGCAAGTACAAGGTTTTACGCCAACACCAATGACGGTTGCTACAGTAATTTATTATAGCGGATATCATCCATATACCTTAAAACCAACAAAAACTCCGAAGACAAAAAAGGAAAGAGAAGATCAACACCGTTTTTTCTTTTGGTATAAAAAGGAGAATAGAGATTGGATTAGAAATACACTTACTAAAGTTGGAAGGAAAGATTTATTGAAAGTATTGTTGCCTGAAAATAATTCTTGGAGAAAAAACAAAGCAGAAAAAGCGAAAGATACTTTTGATGAAACTATAACTGAAAAGAAATCGCCAAGAAAACAGAATAAATATAAGAATAGAAGGAAAAAGAGGTAGTTTTTTATACCAACCCTTTTTCTACTAAATATTCTGCAATCTGAACAGCATTCGTTGCCGCTCCTTTTCTTAAATTATCTGAAACAATCCACATATTTAATGTTTTTGGCTGAGATAAATCTCTACGGATTCTCCCAACAAACACATCGTCTTTTCCATGTGCATATAAAGGCATTGGATACGTGTTTGTCTTAGTATTATCTTGAACGGTTACACCATTCGTTTCGTTTAATAACGTACGAATATCACTCACTTCAAAATCATTTTCAAACGCTACATTTACCGCTTCACTATGCCCTCCAGAAGTTGGAATTCTTACTGCAGTAGCAGTATAAGCAACAGTTGTATCGTTTAGTATTTTTTGTGGCTCTCTAGCCAATTTCATTTCTTCTTTGGTGTATCCGTTTTCAAGAAAATCATCACAATGTGGAATGGCGTTTCTATGAATAGGATACTGATACGCCATGTCTCCTTTAACACCATTCATTTCATTTTCCATTTGTTGAACGGCTTTTACTCCAGTTCCAGAAACAGATTGATAGGTAGAAATAACAACACGTTTCATTTTATATTTTTTATGAAGAGGCGCTAATGCCATCACCAATTGAATCGTAGAGCAATTTGGATTTGCTATAATTTTATCTTCTTTTGTAAGTTCAGAAGCATTTATTTCAGGAACAACCAATTTTTTATCAGCATCCATTCTAAAAGCAGAAGAATTGTCAATAACAGTCGTTCCAACTTCAGCAAATTTTGGAGCCCATTCAAGAGATGTATCTCCTCCAGCAGAAAACAAGGCAATAGCAGGTTTTGCATTTACAGCGTCTTGTATACTTACAATCTTATATTCTTTTCCTTTAAAAGAAATTGTTTTCCCAATCGATCTTTCTGATGCGACTAGAATCAATTCTGTAATTAAGAAATTACGTTCTTCAAGCGTTTGCAACATCACGTTCCCGACCATTCCTGTTGCTCCAACTACTGCTACTTTCATTTTTTAAAAGGATTAAATTTTAGATATGCAAAGATTATGAAAAAACAACGACATAAACGACCTATTAAATGGTAAAAGGGGACTTTAAAGAAACTTTTAGCAAAAAGAACAAAAACTAAGTTAAAAAATACAACAATAGCATTAGTTCCTAGTTAAAAATGTAATTTTGTCAAAAATTATTGTTTAACTAAAATTAGTATAGCATGCAACTGTACAATAAGTTAAGCGCTATTGAACGCGCTGAATTAATTGATAAAGCCGGAAAAGAACGATTGACAATTTCTTTTTATCAATATTACCACATTAAAAATCTACAAGTTTTTAGAGATCATCTGTTCATCAATTGGGAAAAAATTGATGTTCTTGGACGTATTTATGTTTCTTCGGAAGGGATTAATGCCCAACTTTCTGTTCCTGCTCAAAATTTCACAAATTTTAAAACACACTTAGATTCAATTTCATTTTTAGAAAATGTTCGATTGAATGTTGCGGTAGAACAAGACAATAAATCATTCCTGAAATTAAAAGTGAAGGTTAGGGATAAAATTGTTGCTGACGGATTGAATGACGAAACGTTTGATGTTACAGATATAGGAGTTCACTTAAAAGCAACAGAATTTAATGAAATGCTTGCTGATCCTAACACGGTTTGTGTTGATATGCGAAATCATTATGAAAGTGAAATTGGACATTTTGATGGCGCCATAACTCCTGATGTAGATACGTTTAGAGATTCGTTGGATATAATAGAAGAAGACTTAAAAGACAATAAAGAAGACAAGAATTTATTGATGTATTGTACAGGCGGAATTCGCTGTGAAAAAGCAAGTGCTTATTATAAACACAAAGGGTTTAAGAATGTTTTTCAATTGGAAGGAGGCATCATAAATTATGTTCGTCAAGTAAATAATGAAGGATTAGAAAATAAATTTATTGGAAAAAACTTTGTTTTTGACCATAGAAGAAGCGAGCGAATTTCTGACGATGTAGTTTCCAATTGTCATCAATGTGGAGACTCTTTTGATGAGCATGTAAACTGTGAAAATGAAGCTTGTCATTTACTATTTATCCAGTGTAAGTCTTGCCAAGAGAAGATGGATACTTGCTGTTCGGATGAATGTAAAGAAATTAATCAACTTCCGTTTGAAGAACAAAAAGCACTTAGAAAAGGAACACACAACAGCAATAAAACCTTTAAAAAAGGGCGCTCAGAAGTGTTAAAATTTAAGAAATAAAGTTTTTCTTAAACCTTATCTCAAGATTCTTTATCTTTACGGATTAGTGATAAAATTTAACGGAATCTTTCAATGTGTTAATTGTTAAAAAATTAACCATCATAAAAATATAAACTTATGAGCTGTAATTCTTGCTCAACAGATAAAAGTGGCACTCCAAACGGTTGTAAAAGCAATGGTAATTGCGGAACAGGCGGAGCTTGTGGAAGTGGCAGTAAATTAACCGTATTTGATTGGTTGTCAAACATGACACTTCCAAGCGGTCAAGAACCTTTTAATATTGTTGAAATTCGTTTTAAAAACGGACGTAAACACTTCTTTACTAATGAAGGTTTACAATTATGTATTGGAGAAGTAGTTGCCGTAGAGGGCTCTCCAGGACATGACATTGGGACTGTTTCTTTGACTGGCGAATTAGTTCGCATACAGCTAAAGAAAAAAGGCTTTTCGATAGATAGCGAAGAGATAAAGAAAGTGTACAGAAAAGCATCAAAAAGAGATATTGAAATTTGGCAAAAAGTTCGTGAAAAAGAGACTGAAACTCAGCGAAGAGGTCGTGAGATTCTTGGAAGGTTGGGACTTAAAATGAAACTTTCGGATGTTGAATATCAAGGTGATGGAAATAAAGCAACTTTTTATTATACTGCAGAAGAAAGAGTAGATTTTCGTCAATTGATTCGTGATCTTGCAAGCGCATTTAGTATTAGAGTTGAGATGAAACAAGTTGGATTGAGGCAAGAAGCTGCGAGGCTTGGAGGTATTGGTTCTTGTGGACGGGAATTGTGTTGTTCTACTTGGCTAACAGACTTTAGAAAAGTAAATACTGCAGCAGCACGCTACCAACAACTCTCTTTAAATCCACAAAAATTGGCTGGACAATGTGGAAAATTAAAATGCTGTTTGAATTTTGAATTAGACACCTATTTAGACGCTATTAAATCTTTTCCGAAGAAAGAAATAGTATTGAAAACCGAAAAAGGAGACGCTGTTTTTGTAAAGATGGATATCTTTAAAGAGCAGTTTTGGTATACATACAAAGACGAATCGTTTAAGTGGTATAAACTTGGTTTAAGCCAATTAAAAGAGATTATAGAATCTAATAAAGGAGGTGAAGTTGTGACTTCATTAGAAGAGTTTGAATTGGATGTGATTGTAGATTCTAAGAT
>CAJXUO010000105.1 GCA_913061425.1 uncultured Lutibacter sp. | reverse complement strand
GTTTTAAATATGGTGAAACAAATGGATGAAGAAGGTTTCGGAAACTGTACAAATACTGGAGCTTGTGAAGTGGAATGTCCAAAAGGAATTTCATTAGAAAATATTGCACGTATGAATCGTGAATATATGAAAGCGACTTCTTAAAGGGAAGTTCGTTTTAAAAAGTAGTTTAATAAATCCCAAATCTTAATTTGATTTGGGTTTTTTTGTTTAAAAAGCAGTATTTTAGTAATTGATAAATTAATGAATACACAATGGAACACAGTTCAAAACTTCCTAATGTTGGAACAACAATTTTTACAGTAATGAGCGCATTGGCTCATGAACAAAATGCACTTAATTTATCACAAGGTTTTCCAAATTTTGAACCAGACCAACAATTGTTGGATTTAGCAAAAAACGCCATGAATTCTGGCAGAAATCAATATGCTCCAATGCCTGGAATTTTAGAATTAAGGCAAGCGATTTCTGACAAATTCTCAACACTTTACAATTCTAGTTATCATCCAGAAAATGAAATTACAGTCACTGCTGGAGCAACACAAGCGATTTATACGATTATTTCAGCTTTTATAAGGCAAGACGATGAGGTCATTCTATTTTGTCCAGCATACGATTGCTATGCGCCAACAATAGAGGTTAATGGCGGAAAAGTTGTGCCAATTCAATTAAATGCACCATCCTACAAAGTTGATTGGGAAGAAGTACGACAGCATATTTCTTCAAAAACCAAAATGATTATTATCAATTCACCACATAACCCTTCAGGAACTATTTTTTCTAAAGAGGATATGATTCAATTAGAAGAACTGACCAAAAACACGAATATAATTGTATTGAGTGATGAGGTCTATGAGCACATTATTTTTGATGGCGAGAAACATCAAAGTGCCTGTTTATTTTCTGATTTAAAATCGAGAAGTTTTATTGTCGCTTCGTTTGGTAAAACATTTCATGTAACTGGATGGAAGATTGGGTATTGCTGCGCTCCAAAAGAGTTAATGGAAGAATTTAGAAAAGTGCATCAATTTAATGTTTTTAGTGTCAGTCATCCAATGCAAAAAGCAATTGCAGATTATTTAAAACAACCAAGCCATTATCTAGGGTTGTCGGATTTCTACCAAGAGAAAAGAAACTTGTTTTTAGGCTTAATAAAAGAATCAAGATTTAAAATAAACCCATCACAAGGAACTTATTTTCAAGGATTAAATTATTCTGATATTACAGATGAAAATGATGTTGCTTTTGCAAAAAGATTGGTTAAAGAGCATAAAATAGCATCAATTCCGCTGTCGGTTTTTAATTCGAATGGTCAAGATGATAAAGTATTGCGATTTTGCTTTGCTAAAAATAATGAAACTTTAAAAAGAGCCGCTGAAATATTGAATCACATATAAGTTTATAACTAACTGATTATCAATATTTAAATAATAATTAAATTAACTGTCGTGTTGGTGTCGTGTTAGTGAAATCAAGCTGTCGCTATAAAGATTAAAGGCTATAGATATCTTTGTGCCATCATAAAATAGATACAAATGGAAAGAAGTACAATTACATTAGCAGACATTAAAAAACTAAGATTAGAACGTCATTGGTCGCAAGAACAGTTAGCGGAAATGAGTGGTTTAAGCACAAGAACTATTCAAAGAATTGAGAGTGGACAAAATGCAGATTTTGAAACATTAAAATCATTAGCATCGGTATTTGAAATTAATTTGAGTAGTTTAAATAAAGAAGAAGAAAAGGAACAGTTGAGAATTGAAGAGAAACGAAATGAAGATGTTAAAGGGCTTTATAAATTTATAGCATTAGCCATTTTTTCTTTAATCTTTACATTTTTTATAAGTTATAACGAGTCAAATTGGGTCGTTTTCGGAATGGCATTTTTATCTTGGTTGGTAATTATTGGTGTATATTCGATAAATACATTTGATTTATTTAAAAGTAAATAGCATCAATAAAATTTCAATATGGAAGACATACTTAATATAGCATTGATACAAGCAAATTTGTTGTGGGAAAATACCCAAGGAAATCTCAATTATTTTGATACGAAAATAGAGCGTATTTCTTCTGATATTAATGTAGTCATTCTTCCTGAAATGTTTTCAACAGGGTTTTCTATGAATCCAGAAAACACATCAGAAACCATGGAAGGAATTTCTGTTACTTGGATGAAAGAAACAGCGATAAAAAAGCAACTAGCAGTCGTTGGTAGTTTGATTATAAAAGAGCGTGATACTTATTACAATCGCCTCGTTTTCGCTCACCCAAATGGAGAGATTCATACATATGATAAGCGACACTTATTTACGTATGGTGGAGAAGATAAAGTATATTCATCTGGAAACGAAAGATTGATTGTAGACTACAAAGGGTGGAAAATTTGTCCAATGATATGTTATGATTTACGCTTTCCTGTTTGGTCTAGAAATAGTGATGAATATGATATTTTGATTTTCGTAGCCAATTGGCCAAAACCTAGAATTTCTGCTTGGGATACGTTATTAAAAGCGCGTGCAATAGAAAATATGTGTTATACTATTGGAGTTAATAGAGTAGGAGTAGATGGAAATAATTTGGAATATATTGGTCATTCGCAAGCCGTAGATATGCTTGGTGAAGAAATGACACCTAATAGTATTGAGGACGAAGCCGTTTTAGAAGTTGCTTTGAATAAGAGTAAGTTGTGTGAAAACAGAAATAGATTCAGGTTCTTAAATGACAAAGACTCATTTTCTATAGAATAATGAGTCTTTGTTAATTTATCTTTTAATGATTTATGCTGGATTCATCCATTTAAAATCAAACTTAGTGTCAGGAATTACCATACGTTCAGTAATTCGATACATTCTATCTGGTAATTTTAATAAATAATCACGCGCTTTTTGAGCTTCATCAGTTAATCCAGTAATTTTATCTATTTCCCAAGCTGCATTTAATTTTCTAAGTATATCTACATAATCAAAACCAGTATATACACCTGCTCTCTGAGCAACTATTGAAAATTGATCAAAAGTATCACCTATTTTTCCTCCAGACTGTCTTAAGTTTAACGCAGGCATTACAATTTTATGCTTCATCATATGATGAAAAGCCAACATCATTTCACTAGGATCATGTTTGAAAATTTGTTTAACAAACTCAGTATACGCAAGGTGATGACGCATTTCGTCACCAGCAATAATTTTCGACATTTTAGCCAATAATTTATGCCCTTTTTTACGAGCCATTTTCGCAACATTATTATGAGAAACGTATGTTGCTAATTCTTGGAAACTCGTATAAACGAAGTTTTTATAAGGATCTCTTGCGGTACCAATATCAAAACCATCAGTAATTAAATGTTGAGTGGTTATTTCTACTTCACGCATATTAACTCTTCCTGAAAGATATAGATACTTGTTTAAAACGTCACCATGTCTATTCTCTTCGCTTGTCCACGCTCTAATCCATTTTCCCCAACCATTATCACCACCATTATCACTATGCTGTGAAATACCTTCGACATCCATTAGCCAAGCTTCATAAGTTGGCAAAGCTTCTTCGGTTATAGTATCTCCAACTAAACTTACCCAAAAATCATCATCTAATTCTTTAGAAAGTTCTTGAATTTCTTTTACTTCTTCAATAAAACTATCACTCTGAGAGTTTGGCAAAAAATCTGTGGGTTGCCAAATTTTTTCTGGAGTTATTAGAAATGTATCGACAAACGTTTCGATATTCTTTTCGAGTGTTTGCATTACTTCTAATCGGATGTTATGTAATGACATAAATAATTGTTTTGATATTTACAAAGCTACACCATTTTTAATGGTCTTCTCTGTTTTTATAAATAAATCTGAAAAACTCATTGATTTCACTTCAATTGGTTCGTGAATATCAAATTTTAAATGAACACCTACACCTAATGGAAACTTACCATATTTTAAAAATTTCCAAGAGTTATTAATAGATATTGGAATTAAATAAGCCGAAGGCATATATTTTACAAGCATTTTTAATCCATTTTCGGAAAAACGTTTTGGAGCACCATTTCTACTTCTAGTTCCTTCAGGGAAAATTACGGCAGAATAGTTATTTTCTTCAACATATTTTGCGAAATTAATTATAGCAGTCAAAGATTGTTTTGCATTTTTTCTATCAATCAATACACTTCCGCCATGTCTTAAATTATAGGATACACTTGGTATTCCAGAGCCTAATTCTTTTTTTGAAATAAACTTTGGATGATACTTTCTCAAAAACCAAATAATTGGAGGAATATCATTCATGCTTTGATGATTAGACACGAATATCAGAGGTACATTGTCAGGTATTTTATAGGTATTGTTAATAGTAATTTTACCTCCTAAAATGTGGATACATCTTGTAAGGCATAAATTTAATAATGCGACTGTTTTCCTATGCGGATTATACCCTCCAAGTTTTAATGCTAACCATTGTATTGGATGAAAAATTAAAAGGGATAGCCCAAAAAACAGATAATAAATTATAGATAAAGGAACTGCAATAAGTTTTTTCAAAATTTCCATTAATTAAACCACTGAGTCCACGGAATTCTTGATAATACTAATAGTAAAGCAAGACTATAAAAAAGTGCTATAGTTTTAAATTTTTCAGTATCTGTAGCCTTTTTCTTGTGTTTTGACCAACCCATAGTTATCAATATAATTGCAACAATCATAAAGATTGGATGTTCGACAGCCATTAAACGATTAGAAGCGTCTATACCGACTTCTTTCATAGATTTGTACCAAGGCGACATAAAGTACCAGCCAAGACCAATAAGTAGTTGTATATGCATCACTATAAGGGTGAATAGTGAAATTCGTAAGTCTTTATTTTTAAACTCTTTTTTTGAAGTATAGCCAACAATTGCGTTTACACAAGCAATTATAAGAATTGCTAAAGCAATATATGCCCAATAAGAATGGATCGTTTTCATCATGACTTGGTTCGTTTTTTGATTGATAACAAATGTACAAATTTTGAGCAAAAAAAAACCGCTCAAAATGAGCGGTTTTAATTTTTATTCTTTTAAAGTGATTAGAATTTATATCTAACACCAAAGTTCCAAGTTCTTCCTTTACCAAAGTATCCGTTATTACTAACATTTATACCGTTGTAAGTTTCATCACCTGCCTCAGCTACATTTGCAGTACGCAATTCAGCAATATAAATATTATTAAAAAGGTTATTTACATTTGCTCTTAAGCTAAGAGACTTACCTTCCTCTAAAGGTAATTTAAAAGAAACCCCCATATCAGCAACTCCATAAGAAGGTAGCTTTAAGTTTTCTTTTACAGCACCAACATTAGAATATAAGTTGTCATAGAATCTGAAATCCATATCTGCAGATAAATTTTCTGCAATAATGTATTTAGCTCCAAGACCAGCACTAAACTGTGCAGCATCTCCAACTTTACCACCATCAACATCATTTAATTCTTCAGAAATAAAATTTTGATCTTCATCTTGAACACGTGTTACCGCACTACCTTTATATTCCCAATCACCAACAGAAATAAATCCGTTTAATTTTAATTGAGGTGTAGCATTTGCTTTTAGACTCAATTCTATACCTTGATGTAATTGTTCAACTCCAAATCCTAATGTGTTTTGAACAACACCACCTACAACTCTAGAAGAACTAGTAACTCTATCTTTCCAAGAGGTTCTATATAAATCTATATTAGCTGTTACAAACTCACCAGTGAAAGCATAACCAAGTTCTAAACCTAAAATCTTTTCGTTTTCAGAAAATTCATTTCTTAAGTTATTATATGAACTCCAAATGTTGTCTTGGTATGGTTGACGAGAGTAGTAACCAAGATTACCGTATAATTTATTTTCATCATCTATTGTGTAACTAGCTCCACCTTTTAGAGTGAATCCCATTTCAGATACC
>CAJXUO010000104.1 GCA_913061425.1 uncultured Lutibacter sp. | reverse complement strand
AGCATCTAATGGTACAGGAGTTATTGCAGGTGGTGCAGTACGTGCGGTATTAGATTCAGTTGGAGTACATGATGTATTATCAAAATCACAAGGATCTTCTAACCCTCATAATGTAGTTAAAGCAACTTTTGATGCTTTACTTAGATTAAGAAGCGCAAGTACGATTGCAAAACAAAGAGGAATTTCTTTAGATAAAGTATTTAAAGGATAAAATCAATATTTACGATGGCAAAAATTAAAGTAACACAAGTTAAAAGTAAGATAAGACGCCCTCAGAATCAAAAGAGAACGTTAGAAGCATTAGGCTTACGTAAGATTGATCAGGTAGTAGAACATGAAGCTACACCTACAATCCTTGGAATGGTAAACACAGTTAAACACTTAGTTTCTGTAGAAGAAATTAAATAATAATATAATTAGTTATGGCATTAAATAACTTAAAACCGGCAGCAGGTTCTGTAAAAGGAGCAGCAAAAAGAATCGGTAGAGGACAAGGTTCTGGTAAAGGAGGAACTGCAACAAGAGGTCACAATGGTCAAAAATCTCGTTCAGGGTATTCTAGAAAGATAGGATTTGAAGGAGGTCAAATGCCTTTGCAAAGACGTGTTCCTAAATTTGGATTTACAAACATAAACCGTAAGGAATATGTTGGTGTAAATTTAGATAAGATACAGGAATATGTTGAAAGCGGTAGAATTAAAGGTACTGTTGATATGACAGTATTGGTTGAGAACCGTTTGGCTCGTCAAAAGGACTTAGTGAAAATATTAGGTAGAGGAGAGTTAAAAACTAAATTAAATATTACAGTTCATAAATTTACTGCAACTGCAAAAGCTGCAATCGAAGCTGCTGGTGGTGAAGCAATAACTTTATAATATTTTTTTAAATGAATAAATTTATACAAACAGTTAAGAATATTTGGTCAATAGAAGAGTTGAGGAATAAAATCCTTATCACTCTTAGTTTTATGGTTATATACCGTTTAGCTGCACAAGTTACTTTACCTGGATTAGATGGGGAAGTAATTAACGATGCTATGAATGCATCTGGAGGAGCGAAAGGTATATTAGGAATGATCAATATGTTTACTGGAGGTGGTTTTTCAAGAGCATCAGTAATGGCGTTAGGAGTAATGCCTTATATCTCTGCATCTATTGTAGTTCAGTTAATGGGAATTGCAATTCCTTATTTACAGAAATTAAAGAAAGATGGAGAAAGTGGTCAAAAGAAAACAACTCAAATAACACGTTGGTTGACAATTGCGATTACTTTAGTTCAAGGTCCAGCATATCTTGCTAGTTTACCATCTTTAGGTATTCCAGCAGATGCATTTTTAATTGGTACTGGAGGAATGTTCTGGATTACATCAATGATCTTATTAACTACAGGTTCAATATTTGCAATGTGGCTTGGAGAGAAAATAACAGATAAGGGTATTGGTAATGGTATTTCATTATTAATTATGATTGGAATTATTGCCGGTTTCCCAAGTGCATTTGCTCAAGAGTTTGTGTCTAAAGTTACTACTGGTAGTTCAGGAGGATTTATGATTATCTTGATAGAAATAATAGTTTGGTTGCTTGTAATATTAGCATGTGTATATTTAGTTACTGCAATACGTAAAGTAGCAGTCCAATATGCTAGAAAAACTGTTGCAGGTACCGTACGTGATGTTGCAGGAGCTAGACAATACTTACCATTAAAATTAAATTCAGCAGGAGTTATGCCAATCATTTTTGCACAAGCAATTATGTTTGTCCCTTCAGCAATACAAGGAGCAAATTTCTCTTCAGATGGAGTTAAAAATATTGCCGCTATGTTTGCTGATCCATTTGGAGTAGGATATAACGTTTTATTTGCAACTTTGATTATTATTTTCAGTTATTTCTATACAGCAATTACTGTAAATACTAATGAAATGGCAGATTCTTTAAAAAGAAGCAATGGTTTTATTCCAGGCGTTAGACCAGGAAAAGAAACAGGAGATATGTTAGATAGAATTCTTTCTTTAATAACTTTTCCAGGTTCATTATTCTTAGCATTATTAGCAGTATTACCTGCTTTTGTAGTTAAGTTCGGTGTACAACAATCTTGGTCTATGTTTTATGGAGGAACATCATTATTAATTATGGTTGGTGTTGCAATTGATACAATTCAACAAATCAACGCTCATTTACTAAATCGTCATTATGATGGTTTAATGAAAACTGGAAATAAAAGAAAATCAGTAGCGTAATGGCAAAACAATCAGCAATAGAACAAGATGGAAGCATCACCGAAGCATTGTCAAATGCAATGTTTCGTGTAGAACTTGAAAATGGACATGTTGTTACAGCACACATCTCAGGGAAAATGCGAATGCATTATATAAAATTATTACCAGGAGATAAAGTGAAGTTAGAAATGAGTCCATACGATTTAACAAAGGCAAGAATTACTTACAGATATTAAAATATATACGATGAAAGTTAGAGCATCAATAAAAAAGAGAAGTGCCGAGTGCAAAATAGTGCGTAGAAAAGGCAGATTATATGTAATCAACAAAAAGAATCCTAGATTTAAACAAAGACAAGGATAATTATGGCAAGAATAGCAGGTATTGACATTCCGAAAAACAAAAGAGGAGTTATAGCATTAACTTACATTTTTGGTGTAGGTAGAAGCAGGTCTAAAGAAATTTTAGCAGCTGCAAAAGTTGACGAAAGTAAAAAAGTTCAAGATTGGAACGATGAAGAAATCGGATCAATTAGAGAGCAAGTGGGTACATTTACTATTGAAGGTGAATTACGTTCTGAAACTCAATTGAATATTAAACGTCTTATGGATATAGGATGTTACAGAGGTATTCGTCACAGAACTGGATTACCATTAAGGGGTCAGAGAACTAAAAACAACTCTAGAACTAGAAAAGGTAAAAGAAAAACGGTAGCTAACAAAAAGAAAGCAACTAAATAATAATTAATATTATGGCAAAAACAACTAAAAAACGTAAAGTTATTGTTGAGGCAGTTGGTGAAGCACACATAACAGCATCATTTAATAATATTATTATTTCTTTAACTAATAAAAGAGGTGATGTAATTTCTTGGTCATCAGCAGGTAAAATGGGCTTTAGGGGTTCTAAAAAGAATACTCCTTATGCTGCTCAAACAGCCGCTGAAGATTGTGCAAAAGTAGCACATGAAGCTGGTTTAAGAAAAGTAAAAGCGTATGTAAAAGGACCAGGTAATGGTAGAGAAAATGCGATGAGAACATTACATAATAATGGAATTGAAGTAACAGAGATTATTGATGTTACACCAATGCCACATAATGGATGTAGACCTCCAAAGAGAAGAAGAGTATAATTAATAATTTTTCATAAAATAGGAATTCGATTATCGAAGGAGATTAAGCCTTAATTCATAATCCCTATTTAAAAACAACAAAGAAATGGCAAGATATACAGGACCAACAACTAAAATTGCCCGTAAATTCGGAGAAGCAATTTATGGAGCGGATAAGTCTTTTGAAAAAAGAAACTTTCCTCCAGGACAACATGGTAATAACAGACGTAGAGGAAAAAAATCTGAATACGCAGTTCAATTACAAGAAAAACAAAAAGCTAAATACACATACGGTATTTTAGAACGTCAATTTAGTGGATTGTTTAAAAAAGCATCTGCAAGTAGAGGAATTACAGGAGAGGTGTTATTACAATTATGTGAATCTCGTTTAGATAACGTTGTTTTTCGTATGGGAATTGCTCCAACACGTAACGGTGCAAGACAGTTAGTTTCGCACAGACATATTACTGTAAATGGAGGGATTGTAAATGTTGCATCTTATTCTTTAAAAACAGGAGATGTTGTAGCGGTTAGAGAGAAATCTAAATCACTTGAAGCTATTGAAAACTCTTTAGCTAATTCTAGCAATTCATTTGAATGGCTAACTTGGAATAATGATACTTTACAAGGAACATTTGTTAGTGTACCTGAGAGATTACAAATTCCAGAAAATATTAAAGAACAATTAATTGTAGAGCTATACTCTAAATAATTTTAAAATACCAATATAAACTATGGCAATTTTAAACTTTCAAAAACCAGATAAAGTAATAATGATTGATTCTACCGAATTTGAAGGTAGATTTGAATTCAGACCTTTAGAACCAGGATTTGGTCTAACGGTAGGTAATGCTTTGAGAAGAGTATTGTTATCATCTTTAGAAGGATACGCAATCACATCAATTCGAATTGAGGGTGTTGAACATGAATTTTCAACTATCAAAGGGATTGTAGAAGACGTAACAGAAATCATTTTGAACTTAAAGCAAGTTCGTTTTAAGAAACAAATTGAAGATTCTGATAAAGAGACTATCAAAGTTTCGTTATCAAACCAAAACCAATTAACAGCAGGAGATTTACAAAAGTATATTTCAGGTTTTCAAGTATTAAATCCAGATTTAGTTATCTGTAATATGGAAAAATCTGTAAACTTACAAATGGAAATTTCAGTTGAAAAAGGTAGAGGTTTTGTTCCTGCAGAAGAAAATAAAAGAGCAGGAGTAGCATTAGGAACTATTTTCACAGATTCAATTTACACTCCAATAAAGAATGTAAAATATGCTGTAGAAAATTTCCGTGTAGAGCAAAAAACAGATTACGAGAAATTAGTATTTGATATCATTACAGATGGTTCAATTACTCCTCAAGATGCTTTAACAGAAGCTGCTAAAATATTAATCCACCACTTCATGTTGTTCTCTGATGAGAGAATTACTTTAGAGGCTGATGAAATAGCACAAACAGAAACTTATGATGAGGAATCATTACATATGAGACAATTACTTAAAACTAAGTTAGTCGATATGGATTTATCAGTAAGAGCATTAAACTGTTTAAAAGCTGCAGAAGTTGATACATTAGGTGACTTAGTGTCATTTAATAAAAACGATTTAATGAAGTTCCGTAACTTCGGTAAAAAATCTTTAACTGAATTAGATGAACTAGTTCACAATAAAGGTTTGAATTTCGGAATGGATTTAAGTAAATATAAATTGGATAAAGAATAATTTAAGCCATTAGGTTATATATAGGATACGATGAGACACGGAAAGAAATTTAATCATTTAGGAAGAAAAACAGCGCATAGAAAGGCGATGTTATCTAATATGGCTTGTTCATTAATTGAGCATAAACGTATTAACACAACAGTTGCTAAGGCAAAAGCTTTACGTCAATATGTTGAACCATTAATCACAAAGTCTAAAAATGACACTACACATAATCGTAGAATTGTATTTAGTTATTTGAGAAATAAATATGCAGTTACAGAACTTTTTAAAGAAGTATCTGTTAAAGTTGCAGATCGTCCAGGAGGATATGTAAGAATTATCAAGATGGGTCATCGTCAAGGTGATAATGCATCTATGGCAATGGTAGAATTAGTTGATTACAACGAAATTTACAATCCAAAAGGAAATAAAAAGAAGAAAACTACTCGTAGAGGTAAAAGTAAAAAAGTTGAAACTGTTGCTGAAACAACATCAACTTCAGAATCAGAAGCTGCTGAATAAAAATGAAGTCAAGCTATTGATTTAAAATATAAAAAGGATAAACTAATTTTAGTTTATCCTTTTTGTTGTAAATAAATTAGGGTTTTGTCATCACATACTGTTTAATAGATGTTGATTAACGAATCTTATAACAATTAAAATATACTATGAATAAAATTATTAAAATATCATTGCTTTTTTGCTTAATTGGTAATATTGCGATTGCACAGAATGTTACAATTAGAAAAGTTGAGAGTAAATTGCTAACACACGAAGGAGTTAAATTTGACGGTAAGTTGATTAATAAAACAAAAGACTTACATATGTTTAAAGATTGGAAAAATAATGGAGTACTACATATAGATGGAAATGTGTATAG
>CAJXUO010000103.1 GCA_913061425.1 uncultured Lutibacter sp. | reverse complement strand
GATTCATTATTATTCTAAATTTTGAATCGACATAGTTTTCTAAATTGTTATCATATCTATCCAAATGATCAGGTGTAATATTCGTCATAATGGCAATATGCGGTGTGAACTTCACAATACCATCTAACTGAAAACTACTTAACTCTAACACATACCCTTCATGTTTCTCTTCTGACACCTGCTCAGCAAAACTATTTCCTATATTTCCGCCAACTCCAAAATTTAATTGGCTCCTTTTCAAAATATGATCTATCAGCATTGTTGTTGTTGTCTTACCATTAGACCCTGTAATTCCAACAATCAATTTCTCAGTGTATTCTGATGCAAATTCTATTTCAGAAACAACTCTGATTCCAAGTTCATGCAATCGTCTTATTAATAAAATTGAATCTGGAATTCCGGGGCTTTTTACAACCACATCTGCCAAAAAAAGCAGTTCTTCAGAATGACCATTTTCTTCAAATGAAATCTCATTAATTAAAAGAACGTCTCGGTACTTTTTATCTATAGTTCCATTATCTGAAACAAAAACATTGTACCCTTTTTTTTTACCCAATATTGCTGCTCCTACACCACTTT
Source organism: uncultured Lutibacter sp. (assembly GCA_913061425.1). Classification (GTDB taxonomy): domain Bacteria; phylum Bacteroidota; class Bacteroidia; order Flavobacteriales; family Flavobacteriaceae; genus Urechidicola. The sequence goes on along the minus strand of CAJXUO010000103.1, from coordinate 5,355 downwards.
CTCCTGCACCTAAAACAACCAGTTTCATTTATCTCAATTTTAAGGTTACAATACTTAATACTGCCAATAATATTCCAATAATCCAGAATCTTGTAACAATTTTACTTTCATGATATCCAGACTTCTGATAATGATGATGCAATGGTGCCATTTTAAATATTCGCCTTCCTACTCCAAATTTTTTCTTGGTATATTTAAAATATCCTACTTGCAAAATCACTGATAAATTTTCTGCTAAAAAGATTCCTGCTAATATTGGAATCAATAATTCTTTTCTTGTAGCAATTGCTATAACTGCAATAATTCCACCTATTGTAAGACTTCCTGTATCACCCATAAATACTTGTGCTGGAAATGTATTGTACCATAAAAACCCTATTAAGGCTCCTGCAAAAGCACTAATAAAAATCACCATTTCTCCAGAGTTTGGTATATACATGACATCTAGATAATCTGCAAAAATGATATTCCCAGAAACCCAGGCAAAAACACCAAGAGTAGCGACAATAATAACTGATGATCCTGCAGCTAAGCCGTCAATACCATCGGTAAGATTTGCGCCATTAGAAACGGCTGTGATAATAAAAATAACTATTGGTATAAAAATCAACCAAGCATAGTCTTGATAATCATCTCCCAACCAATTTAAAGCCTTTGAATAATCAAGTTCATTCTTTTTTAAAAATGGAACAGTCGTTTTTGATGACTTGTGCGCTTTTCCGAAAACTACCCTACTCCCGTCTTCGGCAAGTTGTACAACACTTTGAGGTAATTCCTCTTTTATTGTTACATCGTCATTAAAGAAAAGCATACTTCCAACTATAATTCCAAGTCCAACTTGACCTAAAATTTTAAACCTTCCTTTTAATCCGTCTTTATCTTTTTTAAATATTTTAATATAATCATCTACAAAACCAATTACACCCATCCACAGCGTAGTAATCACTAAAATGATAATGTAAATATTATCTAGTTTTGCCAATAAAAAAACCGGAATTAATGTGGCCAAAATAATAATGATCCCTCCCATTGTTGGAGTTCCAGCCTTTTCTTTTTGCCCTTCTAAACCTAATTCTCTTACAGATTCTCCAACCTGTTTATGACGTAAAAAGCTGATTATTCTTTTACCATAAATTGTTGAAATCAATAATGAAAATATAAATGCTAATGCAGCACGAAACGTAATAAATTGAAACAATCCCGCTCCTGCTAATTGATATTGATTTTCTAAAAATTCGAATAAATAATATAACATCCTATTTCTGTAATTCTTTTAAAATTAATTGTGCTTTCTTATAATCATCAAACTCTGATCGCACACCATTTATTTCTTGATATGATTCATGTCCTTTTCCTGCTATTAGTAAAATATCTCCCTTATTTGCTAACTTTCCTGCAGTTTTTATCGCTTGCTCTCTATCTAATATTGATAGTGTTTTACTATAATTTTCTGGAGAAACACCTTGTTCTATTTCATCAATTATAGTTTGTGCATTTTCTGTTCTAGGATTATCAGAAGTGAAAATTGCTTGTGTACTTAAAATCGAAGCTATAAACCCCATTTTTGGGCGTTTGGTCTTATCTCTATCTCCACCACAACCCATCACAGTAATTACTTTTTCATTTCCAGTTCTTATACTATTTATGGTCTCCAACACGTTTTTTAATGCGTCTGGAGTATGTGCATAATCAACTATTGTAGTAATTCCACCGTTTGAAATAAAATATTCGAAACGTCCTGAAACACTTTCTAATTCACTCAACAATCGGAGACTTTCCATTTTCTCCATTCCAAGTAAATCTGCAGCACCATAAATTGCCAATAAATTATATGCATTGAAACCTCCTATAAGTTTTACCCAAACCTCTGAACCATCAATATTCAAAAGCAATCCAGAAAACCTACTTTCTAAAATTTTAGCCTTATAATCAGCTAAAGACTTTAGTGCATAAGTAACTTTTTTTGCTTTTGTATTCTGAAGCATTACAGCTCCGTTTTTGTCATCAGCATTCACTAATGCAAAAGCAGTTTTAGGTAAATTATCAAAGAACGATTTCTTTACATCTCTATACTCTGCAAACGAATTGTGATAATCAAGATGGTCGTGAGATAAATTTGTAAATATCCCTCCAGCAAAACATAAACCAGCTGTTCTTTTTTGATGAATTCCATGTGAGCTCACCTCCATAAAGCAATATTCAACTCCATTGTTTACCATTAAGTCTAAGTAATGATTGATTGAAACAGAATCAGGGGTTGTATGCGTTGCCACATATTCTGCATCGTCAACCATTATCTTCACTGTTGAAAGCAATCCGACTTTGTAACCTTCCTTTTTAAATAAATTGTATAATAATGTTGCAATAGTTGTTTTACCATTTGTACCTGTAATACCAACTAATTGTATTTTTTTTGAAGGATTTTCATAAAAATTTGATGCGATAATTGCTAATGATTTGTTAGAATCATCAACTTGTACATACGTTATTCCTTCGTATAGATCTGAAGGTATCTCTTCACAAATAATCGCTACAGCACCTAAACTTATTGCTTTATCAATAAATTTATGCCCATCTACCAAAACTCCTTTTTGCGCAATAAATAATGCGTTTTTATTTACTTTTCTAGAATCAAAAATTAAATCACATATAGACACATCAGTAGTTCCATAAACCTTGTTTACAGAAGCTCCAAATAATATGTCTTTTAAAATTTTCATTAGGATAATTCTAATTTTATTACAGAACCTTTTACAATCTCTTCTCCTTTATTTATTGACTGATTTCTAACTTTTCCATTTCCTGAAAACTGAACTTTTAATCCAAGGTTTTCTAACAATGAAACTGCATCCATACCAACCATACCTCTTACATTCGGAATTGTCTTTACCTTTCTTTCAGCAATTTTATTGTAGTATTCAAAATCACTATCAATTTTTGCAAACTGTGGTTGTTTATTTATTATTTCCTCCAACAAAGGGGCATCTGTATAAATTTTTTGAGCGATATCTTTAAATACAGGTCCTGAAACATCTGCACCGTAATAACCTTTCCCTGCGCTTGGTTTATGAATCACAACTATGCATGAATATTTAGGGTTTTCAGCAGGAAAATAACCCGTAAAAGACGATATATATTTTCTGTCTTTTTTCCATTCTTCAAAGTTTGCGTATTCTGTTCTAGCCGTTCCAGTCTTACCTGCCATTGAAAAATTTTCAGAATACAAAGTCTTCGCCGTACCTCTTTCAACTACATTTTTTAACATTACTTTTACCTTATCAATTGTTTCTTGAGAACAAATTTCAGGGTCAATAACTTCCTTATCAAACACTTTTACTTTTTTATCCCAAAAACGAATTTCTTTAACAAGTCTCGGTCTTACCATCTCACCATCATTCGCAATAGCATTATAAAAAGTTAATATTTGCATTGGCGTTAAACTCAAATTGTATCCATATGCAATTGATGGTAAGGCGTTCTTACTCCAAATTTTATCTCCTGGACTAGGAATCACCGGCTCACCTTCACCTTTTCTTATAGATAAATTCAATTTTTTATCTAGATGCATTCCTTTGAGTGCATTAATAAATTTGATTGGCTCCTTATTGAACTTTTCATCTATCAATCTTGCAAAAGCAATATTTGATGACACTTCTAAAGCTCTAGCTGCAGAAATCTCTCCATAACCCCCTTTATGAGAATCACTAATACTTCTCCCATACATTCTATACTTTCCGTTTCCAGTATCCACAACTGTACTCGAATCAATCGCTTTTGTTTCAAGTGCAGCAACCATTGCCATCACTTTAAATGCAGATCCTGGCTCATGAGACTCTCCGATAGCATAATTCAATTTCTCATAATACTTCCCGTCAGAAGTTCTTCCTAAATTAGAAATCGCTTTAATTTCTCCAGTTTTAGTTTCCATAACCACAACACATCCATGTTCTGCTTTATAATATTCTAATTGTCTTAATAAAGAATGATGGGCTATATCTTGAATATTCACATTAATAGTTGTGATAATATCCCGTCCATCCTGTGGCTCAACTTCATTACTATCATTGATTGGTTTCCACTGACCTTGAGCAATTCTTTGTTTTCTTCTCCAACCAACTTTACCTCTGAGGTATTTTTTATATGCACCTTCTATTCCTGGAGCACCTCGATAATCATCATAACCAATAGTTCTCTCTGCTATTTTCCCTAAAGGATGTTCTCGCTTTGTAGATTGCTCGGCAATAAATCCACCTTGATACATTCCTAAATTAAAAATTGGGAATGTTTTCATTTTCTGACAGTCCAAATACCCAATATTTCTAGCAATCAATAAATACTTATTTGGTTTAGGAGATCTGTTACGAGCTTTACGAATTAGCATCACATAATAATCTGGCGTATTTCCAAGAAGTTTTGATAATTCAATTGAAAGTTGTTGAATATTTTCTTCAAAAACCTTGTTATCTTCAGGTTTTGAAGCATCCATTCTTATTTCAAATCTAGACATTGAAGTCGCCAATAAACTCCCATCATCCGCATATACATTTCCTCTATTCGCATGGATTGTATCATTCTTAATAGTTCTTTCTTCAGAAATATTTCGATACTTATCACCTTCTACATATTGGATTCTTGTTAACTGGACGACTATTGCAATAAAAAACAAAGTCAAGAAGACAAAAAAGATATATAATCTACTCAATATGTTCTTTTTTTCTGTTGCCAACTTAGTCTCGTTTTCTGTTTATTACTTTAATTTTATTTGGTGGACTTTTAGAGGGGAGCAATCCACGCTCAACTACTTTTTTTTCGATTTCGGACTCTAACTCAAGCCGCATCACTTTTGTCCTTGTATCGACAAACTCGGCTTTTAATTCCCTTATTTCTTTATTTAATTTAGCAATTCTCAATACTTTTTTGTCTGTACTATGTGATCTGGAAATCATAAATAATAACAGAAAAACAACAAAAATGATAATTTTCCAATTCTTAAAAGCATCATCACTTACAAGGAACCTTCCTTTTAAAACATTGTAAATATTTTGTTTAACTTTTCCCATTTATGCTTTTGTTGCAATTCTTAATTTTGCACTTCTAGCTCTATTATTTTTTTTAATTTCTTCTTTTGTTGGAATGATCATTTTGCTAACTTTTTTTAAAGGAACTTCAAAATTTCCATAAAAATCTTTCTCAGGCTCTCCGTCAAACAAACCATTTTGAACAAACCTCTTCACCAATCTATCTTCTAATGAGTGATATGAAATAACACTTAATCTCCCGTTATCATTTAATAACTCTGGGATTTGTAATAAAAATTCCTTCAACACTTCCAACTCTTGATTCACTTCAATTCTA
>CAJXUO010000102.1 GCA_913061425.1 uncultured Lutibacter sp. | reverse complement strand
CTACTAAATTGTAATCGTAAGACTTTAATTTTATTCTAATTTTTTGACTCATCTTTTATAATTTAGTGATTAACCTTTTGCTTTTGTTATTACTGCTTCTGAAATATTAGAAGGAGTAGTTGCATAGTGAGAAAATTCCATAGTTGAAGTTGCTCTACCAGAAGATAATGTTCTTAATGTAGTTACATAACCAAACATTTCTGATAATGGTACATCAGCTTTTACAACTTTTGCTCCAGCTCTATCATCCATAGCATTTACTTGACCTCTACGACGATTTAAATCTCCAACAATATCACCCATATAATCTTCAGGTGTTACTACATCCATTTTCATAATTGGCTCAAGAATCACAGCACCCGCAGCTTTCGCAGCAGCTTTGTAACCTAATTTTGCAGCCAACTCAAAAGAAAGTGCATCAGAATCTACAGGGTGGAAAGATCCATCCTTTAGAGTAATCTTCATTGTATCCATTTCAAATCCAGCCAAAGGTCCATTAATCATTGCCGCTTTAAATCCTTTTTCAACAGAAGGAATAAATTCTTTAGGAATACGTCCTCCTTTAATTTTATCAAGGAATTGTAATCCTGGTCCTTTAAAGTCATCATCTGCAGGTCCCATCTCAAATGCAATGTCACCAAACTTACCACGTCCACCAGATTGCTTCTTATAAGTTTCTCTGTGCTCTGCAGTTCTTGTTAATGCTTCTTTATATTCTACTTGAGGTTCTCCTTCGTTAACTTCTACCTTAAATTCACGTCTCAATCTATCAACAATGATATCTAAGTGTAATTCACCCATACCAGAGATAATAGTTTGACCTGAAGCTTCATCAGTTTTTACTTGGAATGTAGGATCTTCTTCAGCTAATTTTGCTAAAGCCATACCTAATTTATCAACATCAACTTTAGTTTTAGGCTCTACCGCGATACCAATTACTGGATCTGGAAAGTCCATTGATTCTAAAACAATTGGAGCGTCCATTGCAGACATTGTATCTCCTGTTTTAATATCTTTAAACCCAACTGCTGCTCCAATATCTCCTGCTTCGATATAATCGATTGCATTTTGCTTATTAGAGTGCATTTGATAAATTCTAGAAATACGTTCTTTTTTACCAGAACGGTTATTCAATATATATGAACCAGCATCTAAACGACCTGAATATGCTCTAAAGAATGCTAAACGACCTACAAAAGGATCGGTAGCAATTTTAAACGCCAATGCAGCAAACGGCTCCTTAACATCTGGTTTACGAGAAATCTCTTCACCAGTATTAGGATCTGTTCCTACAATTGCATCTTTATCAGTTGGAGCAGGTAAATAACGACATACAGCATCTAACAAGAACTGAACCCCTTTATTTTTAAATGCAGAACCACAAATCATTGGAATGATTGCCATATCCATTACAGCAGCACGCAATGCAGCATGCACTTCTTCTTCTGTAATAGAATCTTCATCTTCCATGAATTTTTCTAGTAAGTTCTCATCGTAACTCGCAACCTCTTCAATTAACAAGGCTCTATATTTAGCAGCCTCTTCCTTCATATCTTCAGGAATGTCAACGACATCAAAAGTTGCCCCTTGAGTATCATCGTGCCATATAATTGCACGGTTTTTTATCAAATCTACAACACCTTTAAAATCATCTTCATCACCAATGTTTAAAACGATTGGCACTGCGTTTGATTTTAGCATTTCTTTAACCTGACGACAAACCATCATAAAATCAGATCCTTGACGGTCCATTTTATTTACAAAACCAATTCTTGGCACTTTGTAATTATCTGCTAATCTCCAGTTAGTTTCAGATTGTGGCTCAACACCATCAACTGCACTAAATAAGAATACTAAACCATCCAATACACGTAATGATCTATTTACTTCTACAGTAAAATCAACGTGACCTGGAGTGTCAATTATATTAAAGTGATACCCTTTAGTGTCTGGTGTCTTTTCACCATTTTCAAGTGGAAACTCCCACTCACAGGTTGTTGCAGCAGAAGTAATTGTAATACCTCTTTCTTGCTCCTGTTCCATCCAGTCCATTGTTGCAGCACCATCATGCACTTCACCAATCTTGTGAGAAACTCCTGTATAATATAATACACGTTCAGTTGTAGTGGTTTTTCCTGCATCAATATGCGCAGCAATACCAATATTTCTAGTAAAATTTAAATCTCTTGCCATTTCCTATTAAAATCTGAAGTGTGAGAATGCTTTATTAGCCTCAGCCATCTTATGAACATCCAATCTTTTCTTAACAGCAGCACCTTCTTCTTTAGCAGCAGCTAATATCTCTGCAGCTAGTTTTTGTGCCATTGTTTTTTCGTTACGCTTTCTTGTATAAGAAATCAACCATTTAATGGCCATAGAAATCTTACGGTCTGGTCTAATTTGCTGTGGAATTTGGAATGTTGCTCCACCAACTCTTCGGCTACGAACCTCAACTTGTGGCATTACATTACCTAAAGCATCTTTCCATATTTCTAACGATGATTTTTCTTCGTCTTGTTTCTTTTCTTCTACGATATCTAGTGCATCGTAAAATACTTTAAAAGCTGTTGATTTTTTACCATCCCACATTAAGTTATTTACAAAACGTGTAACCATTTGGTCATTAAACTTTGGATCTGGTAAAAGAATTCTTTTTTTCGCTCTTCTTTTTCTCATGTCTTTACATTAATTGTTTTAATAAACTTACTTTGGACGTTTTGCTCCGTATTTAGATCGACGTTGAGTTCTTCCCTCAACACCAGCAGTATCTAATGCTCCACGAACTATGTGGTATCTAACTCCAGGTAAATCTTTAACTCTTCCTCCTCTAACTAATACTATCGAATGCTCTTGTAAATTATGTCCTTCTCCAGGAATATATGCATTAACCTCGTTTCCGTTTGTTAAACGAACCCTTGCTACTTTTCTCATTGCTGAGTTAGGTTTCTTAGGTGTCGTTGTGTAAACACGAGTACATACTCCTCTTCTCTGAGGACATGAATTTAAAGCCGCCGATTTACTCTTCTTAGTTATACTGGTTCTTCCTTTGCGTACTAATTGTTGTATAGTTGGCATACTAATTTGTGATTGTTTACGTTTTTTATTTGTTAAACCTCTTTTTTAAGAGAGTGCAAATGTACAATAAATTTCTATTTATTCAAATGCGGATTAATTTATTTTTGATAAAGTTTTTTGTATTCAGATAAAAACTTACCTTGACAAAGGTTAATTAACATATTCTCTATCCGTTGAAATTCAATTTTACTCCTTATATATATACTCTTATTTTCCTTTTAGGAATTTCAAATTTAATTGGCCAAAATTTAGAATTAAAAATAATAACGAATGATTCATTAGACAACCCTATTATAAACGCTATCAGTTTTAAAAAAAAGCATGAAAGCAAAAGTAGTGTTTATAGTGAATTGGATTCTGTTTCGAAACAACTTTCTGAAATTGGCTTTATAAACAATCATCTTAAAAGTGTTAATTATAAGGACAGTCTATATTCAGCAACTTACTCATTAAATAAAAACACTGAAAGCATCTCTATTTTCTATGACGTTACAATTTTTGATAAAAACTTAATCAAACTTTTCTCAACTGACTTTAATGATGACTATTTTGTTATCAAATTAAATAATCTTGAAAAAACGATGAATAGCCTTGTGGCTTATTTAGAACATAAAGGGAATTCGTTTGCAGAACTCTCTTTAAAAAATATTTTACTAAAAAACGAGAAACTAATAGGTACTTTAATTATTGAAAAATCAATTACTAGAAAAATTGACAAAATAATAGTGAATGAGTATACAGATTTCCCCAAATCTTTTATAAACCATTATTTATACCTCAAAGAGAATAGTCTTTTCAATAAATCAAAATTAGAATACGCTTCAAACGCAATTCAATCTTTACCCTTTGTTTCTGAGATAAAGCCCCCTGAAGTATTATTTACAAATGATTCAACTTCTGTTTACATATACTTGCAAAAAAGAAAATCCAATAAGTTTGATGGATTGATCGGTTTTTTCTCTGATGAAAGTGGCAAACTGAAATTTAACGGCTATTTAGATCTATTGTTAAAAAATGTATTTAATAAAGGAGAGCAATTTTCCATAAATTGGAAAAGCAACGGTGAAGAGCGTAAGTTATTCAACTTAAATATTGAAACTCCATATATCTTTAAATCTAAAATAACACCAAGCGCATCTTTTAACATCTATAAACAAGACTCCTCATTCTTAAATATCAATGCAAAATTAAATGTAGCATATTCTATAAACCCTCAAAGTAATCTTTCTATAAAGTATTCAACTGAAAAATCAAATGATTTAAATACCGAAAGCGTTAACAACATTAAAGAGTATAGCAACTCTTTTTATGGAATATCGTATACCTATAAAAAAATCAACCCTCAAAAACCATTTCAAGATAAATTCTACTTTAATTTTAATTCCAATATAGGTAGAAGAACATCGATAGAAACATCAGTTAAAGAAAAACAGCAAAAACATGAATTAGTTTTAAACTATAATTGGACATTAAATCAAAAAAACGCTATATCAATAAAAAGTAGTAATGGATTATTTATTTCAAACGACTATTTATCTAACGAGTTATATAGAATTGGTGGTTCAAATTCAATTAGAGGTTTTAATGAAGAAAGCATTTTCGCTTCAACTTACAGTGTTTTAAACCTTGAATATCTTTATTATTTAGAAAATGAGTCTTATATATACTCTATAACAGATTTCGCTTATATTGAAAATATCCCTTTAGAACAAAAAAATGAGAGGTATAGTTTAGGTCTGGGTTACGTTTATTCTATTAAATCTGGATTAATAGACATAAGCTATGCAATAGGAAAACAATCAAATTTCCCTTTTGACCTTAACAATTCCAAGTTTCATATAAAAATGATTCAATTTTTTTAGAATTTAAACGCAACCTTTTGCAATCGTATTCATCTTATTACTAGGATATCCGCAAAGGTTCTTAACATTTATTTAACTTTTTTAACTTTTTTTATGTTAAAAAATAGGAATATTAAGTATTATTTAAGACTTTTGGAGCTAATTAATTCAAATAATTATATAATGAAAACAAAGTTTAATGGAATTTTAACGCTATTACTAGCGTTTGTAGTGCAATTTACTTTTGCACAATCAAAGACTATTTCGGGTACTGTATCTGATGATACTGGATCATTACCAGGAGTAAGTGTTATAATTAAAGGTACCGTTACAGGTGCTGAAACTGATTTTGACGGTAACTATTCAATTACAGCAAATGTTGGAGATATTCTTCAATATAGTTTTGTTGGAAAGACAATGGTTCAAAAAACTATTGGAACCTCTAACACAATTGATGTTACAATGTCAGATGATGACAATGTATTAGAAACTGTTGTTGTTTCTGGTTTTGGACGTAAATTAGAAAAAAGAAGTTCTACGTTTGCAGTTCAAACAATAGGAGGTGAAGACCTTACAAAAGCAAGAGAAGCAAACATTGGTAACAGTTTATCTGGAAAAATTGCAGGTGTACAAGTTACAGCAAGTTCTGGATCTGTTGGAGCATCTTCTCGTATTATATTAAGGGGAGCTAGTTCTATTACTGGTAACAATCAACCTCTTTATGTAATTGATGGTGTGCCATTAGATAATAATTCTACTGGTAATGCTGGTGCATATGGTGGTAGAGATATGCCAAATGGTGTGTCTGATATTAACCCAGATGACATTGAAACAATTAATGTACTTAAAGGCCCTGCTGCTGCTGCACTTTACGGTGTAAGAGCATCAAATGGTGTAATTGAGATTACAACTAAGAAAGGTAAGAATAGTACTAATTTAGGTATTTCTTATAACTCAAATGTTCAATTTGACAGTCCATTAATCTTAAATGACTTTCAGAATTCATATGGTCAAGGATCTAATCCTTACACATTTGAATTTGTTGATGGTACAAATGGAGATG
>CAJXUO010000101.1 GCA_913061425.1 uncultured Lutibacter sp. | reverse complement strand
GGTTGTTTGTAAATTAGGATCTTGGAAATTGACTATTAATGCAGTAATAACTATAACTAAGCCTAAAGCACCAAAAAAGTACCATTTAAACTCTTCGTTATTAAAAACTTTCCTCCATTTACCTTTAAAAACAAAATAGGTAATAATAAAGTTAGTACCAGCAATAAACATAAACAAGGTAATAATATATTGTACCAATGGTATGCCATTCCAGAAAGCAATATTTGTGTTTTTTGTTGAAAAACCTCCAGTACTCACTGTAGCCATTGAATGATTGATTGCGTCAAACCAATTCATACCAGCAATTTTTAACAATAGAAACTCTGTAATAGTTAAAGAGAAATAAATAAACCACAACCTTTTGGCAGTTTCTGTAATTCTTGGATGCATTTTATCTGCAGCTGGTCCAGGCGCTTCTGCCATAAATAATTGCATTCCACCAATACCTAAAAGAGGTAATATTGCAATTGTCAAAACAATAATACCCATACCCCCAATCCAATGAGTTGCACTTCGCCAAAATAAAATTCCTTTTGGCATAGATTCTATATCTGTTAATATAGATGAACCAGTTGTTGAATATCCTGAAATTGTTTCAAAAAAGGCATTCGTAAATTCAGGGATAGATCCTGTAAATAAATAGGGTAGTGTACCGGTAAGAGATAAAATAAGCCAACCAAAAGTGACAATAACGTAACCTTCTTTTTTTTGAAGATTCTTTTCAGCACCACGATTGTAAAACCACATTAGAAATCCTAAAACTATTGTAATAAGTCCAGCAGTTAGAATTCCCCATTTAGCATCTTCTTTATGGTATATGCTAAAAGGTACTGCCAAAATCATGAAAACTCCATTTAACATAGAGGTAAGTCCAAGAAAACTTATTATTATTTGATAATTAAGGTTTTTCATGGATGATTAATTGAACAGTTTTTCAACATCACCAATCGCTTCAGGTAAACAAAAAACAACAACTTTGTCTCCTTCAATAATTTGAAAATCTCCGAAAGTCATATGTGCTTTTCCGTTTCTAATGACACCGCCAAAAACTGCATTTCTTGTTAGTTTAATGTCTTTAATAGAACAGAGTGTTACTTTAGAATTAGATTTTACTTCAAACTCTAAAACTTCAGCATCTACATGTTTTAAATTTGCCAAGGCTAATACTTCTCCTTTTCTAACATGTTTGAAAATTTCACTTGCAGCGAGTAATTTTTTATTTATAAGAGTATCTATACCGATAGTTTGAGAAATATTGATGTAATCCATATTTTCTACTAAAGCAATCGTCTTTTTAACCCCTTTTGATTTAGCAACTAAACAGGACATAATGTTAGTTTCTGTATTGCCTGTAACAGCAATAAACGCATCCATTTCGCGTATATTTTCTTCTTCTAATAATTCTAAATCACGACCATCACCATGAATTACTAAAGTGTTTTGTAGTTTTTCTGCGAGGTCAGTCGCTTTTGCCTTCTTCTTTTCAATAAGTTTAACTCTAAAATTGTCTTTGCAAAGTTTCTTGGCAGATTTTTCTCCAATCTTACTTCCTCCAAGTATCATTACATTCTTTATTTCAAAAGCATCTTTACCTGTTATTTGATGTAATTTTGATAGACTTTCTTTGGGACAAGAAAAGTAGACTTCATCACCCAATTCAAAAGTTGTATCACCTCTTGGTATAATTGTTTGTAAATTATTTTGATGTTTTACAGCAATAGTTATAAAGTCAATATCTGGAAACTTATTTTTTGCATGTTGTACGGTAAGATTTAAAATAGGCGATTTATGACTAAGGGTACTTCCTACTATGTTTAACACTCCGTCTTCAAAAATTATAGAGTCATTAAAAGTAGATCCTTTTAAGAGCATTTTTATTTCATTAGCGGCTAATTCCTCAGGAGATATAACATAATCTAATCCTAATTCAATAAAATCAACTTCAGAATTATTGATAAATTGAGGGTTGTTGAGTCTCGCAATGGTTTTTTTTGCTCCTAATTTTTTGCCGATAACCGCAATCGCAAAATTAGTATTCTGTGAATTGGTAACTGCAATAAATAAATCAGTTTTATCTATTCCAATACTTTTAAGTGTTTCTATAGAAGTTGCATCACCTTTATGAGTGATAACGTCTAAATGAGAGTCTAAATAATTTAGTTTCTCACTATCCAAATCTACAACATAAATATCTTGAGATTCATATGATAGAAGTTTTGCAAGGTGAAATCCAACATCTCCAGCACCAGCAATAATAATTTTCATATTTATGATATATTTAATACAAATATATTAACTTATATTTGATAAAAAAAGGGATTCTATGAATGATGAGAAGACCTCTTTTTCAATTAAACACTGGAAAGAGGATGATAGACCACGAGAGAAATTGATTAATAAAGGTAAAATGTCTTTGTCTGATGCTGAATTGATTGCAATTTTGATAGGATCTGGAAGTAAAAGTGAAAGTGCTGTAGAACTGTCAAAACGAATATTAAACGCTTCAAGTAATAACTTAAATGCTTTAGCGAAACTGTCTGTAGAACAATTAATGCAATTTAAAGGAATAGGTCAAGCAAAAGCGGTTACCATAGTCACGGCTTTAGAAATAGGACTAAGAAGAAGATTGGAAGAAGCATTAGAATACCCAAAAATATCAAGTAGTAAAGCGGTTTTTGAAATAATGCAGCCATTAATAGGAACGTTACAGCACGAGGAATTTTGGGTGTTATATCTAAATAATTCTAATAAAGTTACACACAAATTTCAATTGAGTAAAGGAGGTATAACAGGCACATTGGTTGACACAAGACTTGTGTTTAAAAAAGCAATTGAACTTTCTTCTACAGCAATAATTTTGACTCACAATCATCCTTCAGGTACTTTAATACCAAGTATGGCAGATAAAAAGTTGACAGAAAAAATTAAAATTGCTGGAAATACTTTGGATATAAAAATCTTAGACCATTTAATAATTACTGAAAAAGCTTATTTTAGCTTTGCAGATGATAATATTTTATAATTGATATTAATTTACACACATAAAGTCACTCCGAGATTACGTTATATTTTCACACATTTTTTTGTTAGAATACTGCAAATTCCGGTAAAGTTTACAACTGTTGTTGATGAATTTGTTGCACACAACGGTTTAAAAATGACGTATTCTATAACGCCTTTGGGAAAAGAGTTTTTTGTAAGAAGTCATGATTTGTTATTTGAGCAAGGTCTTGATGATGTTGAAATTACAATGTCTACTTGGGATGATGTTCCCTGTTTTTTTTCAGCAGGAAAAACGTCAACAGTTCCATTTGATATTTTTGCGGCAAGTTTTTACTTAATAAGTAGGTATGAAGAATATGTGCCTTTTGTTCAAGATCAATATGAACGGTATCCTGCTACAGAAAGTTTAGCATTTAAAAATGATTTCCTACAAAAACCCTTAGTTGATATTTGGGCGTTGAAATTTTTAAAATCGTTGCAAGAAAAATTCCCTACATATGAGTATAAAACGCGTACATTTGAGTTTATCTCTACCATAGATGTTGATAATGTTTTTGCGTATAAAGAAAAAGGAGTATTGAGAAATGTAGGAGGCCTTTTTAGAGATGTATTAACCTTTAGATTAGACGATGTTGTTGAGCGGATATTAGTATTGTTAAATTTCAAAAAAGATCCTTTTGATACTTTTGATCAATTATTAAAATTATCAAAAGAACTGAAATTTAAAACAATTTTTTTCTTTTTAATTGGAGATTATACAACGTACGATACAAATGTTTCTTCTTCTAACTCTAAATATAGATCTTTGATTAAGTCTGTATCAGATTTTGTGGATGTTGGGTTACACCCTTCATATTTTACAATGAAAAATGATCAGAAATTAAAAAGAGAAAAGAAAAAGTTAGAAGGAATTGTAAACAAACCAATTTTGAAATCTAGACAGCATTATTTGAGATTTAAATTGCCAGAAACATATCAGAATTTAATTGATTTAGATATTGCTGAAGATTATTCAATGAGTTATGCAGATCAATTTGGATTTAGAGCGAGTACATGTACTCCGTTTTATTTTTATGATTTAGATTTTGAAATTCAGACACCTTTAAAAATCTATCCAACTACAGTGATGGACACAACTTTAAATGATTATCTAAAGCTAGTTCCAGTTGTTGCTAAATCAAAAATAAACTTATTGTTAAATGAAGTTAGGCAAGTAAATGGATGCTTTGTAATGCTTTTTCATAATGAATCATTAAGTGAGAATAAAAGGTGGAAAGGGTGGAATGAAGTATATGTGGATATAGTTTCTCAATTTAATAAGGGATGATAAAGTATATAAAAAGAGAAGATTTAGATATTCAAAAGTATGATGATTGTATTAAAAAAGCTAAGGATAGTAGAATTTATGCATATTCTTTTTATTTAGACATTGTTGCAAGTTCTTGGGATGCTTTAGTGTTAAATGAGTATGAATATGTAATGCCAATAACTTGGAATAGTAAATACTTTATAAAATATATTTATAGTCCTGCTTGGACACAGCAATTAGGAATTTTCTCTTCTAATACAATTTCAAACGAACTTATTAAAAAATTTATTAAAGCAATACCAAAAAAATATTTTAAAACGTTAACCAATTTTAATTCTGGTAATAGTTGTTCGAATCTATTTGATGAAAAGACAAATTATATACTCCCTCTAAATACATCATATAAAGAATTATTTAAAAAATACAAATACATAAGAAGAAGAGTTAAACTTCAATTTGATTCCTCAAAATTATCAATTTTTTCTACAGATGAGTGTGCAGAAGTAATTCAACTTTTTGTTGAGCAAAAACAAGAAGAAGTGTCAGTTAAACATGTAGATTATGTGAGATTAGAGAGGTTGGTTTCTTTTTTACAAACGTTAAATAAAGTTGATATTATAGTTGCTAAAGCACCAAATGGAGAATTGCTTGGAGGAGCAATATTTTTAAAGGATGATAATAGAATTACATATTTGTTTTCTTCAATATCTCAAATTGGAAGAGATAAACAGGTAATGACTTTTATTATAGATTCTGTTATAGAAAAATATTCAAATTCTAATTTTATTTTAGATTTTGAAGGTTCTATGATACCAGGAGTAGCATTTTTCTTTAAAAGTTTTGGTGCTATTAAAGAAACCTATTTTAATTATCAAAAGTCTTTATTTTCTTAAAATAATAGAAGAAAAATAGTGCACATAGAATCCCTGTAAACCACATCAAAATTGAAGAAGTCGTAGCAGCACCCAAAATACCATATTCAGGTATAAGTTGGTAGTTGAAAATAATGTTTAATAGCAGTGCAATTGAAGTAATAACAAAATTTATGTGAGCTTTTCCTATAGATGATAATAAATTTCCAAAAAGTCCTCTAATGATTAAAATTCCAGTAACTCCAATAGTTAAAATAAGTAGAGAAGGTTGATATTGATCATAATCACTATCAAAAAGTTGTAATAAATATACTCCAAAGAAGTATATGAAAGCAATACATATAACACTTATTATAGAGAACAATTTCATATAGTTTTTAATATATGTATAGATATATTTTTTATCATTAATTTTTTCTGTAAAATCAACAAAATCAGTAACAATAACTACCTGTGAAAGAAAAAGAAGGCTGTAAGGAATTATGGAAACGTATCTAAAAGCAGTTACTAATTCCATATTATTCAAGATGTTTCCAATCAAAATAATATCTATAGAGACTAGTAATTGAGTGGTAACATTTGATAAACTTGCGAAGAAGCCATATTTCCAAAATGAAAAATTTACAATTGATAGTTTTTCGTTTCTATCCCATTTTAAATTTAATTTTTTAATGAAAATTAAGACAACAATTATGGGTGCTAATGTGAGAGCAATAGCATAGCCCAATTCTTCAAGAAAGTAACTTAAAACAAAAACAAGAATGACCAATAAAACAGTGTAAGTAAGTTCTATGTAAGAATATTTTTTATTGTTTTTATGTAATCTAAAC
>CAJXUO010000100.1 GCA_913061425.1 uncultured Lutibacter sp. | reverse complement strand
TCTATTCGTCGGCAGCGTCAGATGTGTATAAGAGACAGATCCTCAAGAGTAAATACTTTTTGCTCAACATTGACTTCTTTAACAACAGCAACTTCGATAGGTTTATCGACAACTGTCTCTATTTTTTCAATCAATTCTTCACGCGATTCTTTTGCATTTGGAGTCGTTTCTAAATAATCGTCTACAAACATTAAAACGGCTAACTGTTCTTGTAGTTTCTGTGCTTTTTTATGTAATGCAGTAATATCATCTCGATTTTTCATCTGAAGAATGCTATGTGCAATACTCACTAATTCAGCCTCCAATTTTTTGTGCATAAGTTGATAAATTTAAATAGTTTTGACTGTTTATTTTTGATACATTTGTAATGATTAGATTATTAAAAATTATAAAAACCCTTACAAGTCCGAAAATTACAAAATGTTTCTTGAAAATACAGTAAATCATACAGAACAATTTGGTTGGATAGAAGTCATCTGTGGTTCCATGTTTTCTGGAAAAACAGAAGAATTAATTCGCCGACTTAAAAGAGCTCAATTTGCAAAACAAAAAGTTGAGATTTTTAAGCCTTCTGTTGATGTGCGCTATGATGATGAAAAAGTAGTTTCACATGACTCTAATGAGATTCGCTCTACTCCTGTTCCTGCTTCTGCAAATATTAGAATTTTAGCTGATGATGTTGAAGTTGTTGGTATAGATGAAGCACAGTTTTTTGATGATGAAATTGTTGCTGTTTGTAATGATTTAGCAAATAGAGGTGTTCGAGTTATTGTTGCTGGTTTAGATATGGACTTTAAAGGCAATCCTTTTGGCCCAATGCCTGCATTAATGGCTACTGCAGAATATGTTACAAAGGTTCATGCTGTATGCACTAAAACAGGAAATTTAGCGCATTATAGTCACCGAAAATCTGCAGATGAGAATTTAGTTTTATTAGGTGAAGTTCAAGAATATGAGCCGCTAAGTAGAGCTGCATATTACAAAGCAATACTGGAAGACAAGGTTTCAAAAATGGATGTTACTGAAGAACAAGTTAAAAATGAAACGAGCAAATAAACGTTTTATTTATAAGAAAATAATTAATAGTAAACTGCATATGTTACCCTTAAAATATAGTCTAAACATATGAAAAATAATCATGTCACTAAACTTCAAATTGATTTAAATGCAGCTTCATTTAATTTAGATTATTTCAAATCTAAACTTCAAAAAAACACAAAAGTATTAGTCGTAGTTAAAGCATTTGGTTATGGTAGTGATGCAATCGAAATTGCAAAACACATACAAAATGACGTTTCCTATTTCGCTGTTGCTTATTCAGATGAAGGCGTCGCTTTGAGAGATGCTGGAATACAGACTCCAATTTTAGTTTTACATCCTCAAATAGCTAATTTACAGTTAATTATTGATAGATGTTTAGAGCCAAACCTGTATAATTCCATTATCTTAAACAAGTTTATTGAGTTAACTGAAGCGCAAAAACTAAATGATTATCCTATTCATATAAAATTTAATACTGGTTTAAACAGACTTGGATTTAAACCCAATGAAGTAAATTCTATTGCTGAAAAAGTGAACGCTACAAATTCAGTTAAAATCACTTCAATATTTTCACATTTAGCAGCATCAGAAGATAAAAAAGAATATGATTTCAATTTACATCAAATTTCATTATTCAAAAATTTAAGTAGCGAATTTGAAAAAAAATTAGACTATAAACCTATGTTACATATGTGTAATACTTCTGGGATTGTTAATTTTCCTGAAGCTCATTTTGATATGGTAAGATTAGGAATTGGGTTGTATGGATTTGGAAATGAAAATTCTGTGACGAATGATTTAAAAAATGTAATAACATTAAAAAGTGTGATTTCTCAAATTCACACAATCAATAAAGGAGAAAGTGTTGGTTATAATCGTTCTTTTATTGCCGATACAAAAATAAAAACAGCCACAATTCCAATTGGTCATGCAGATGGAATTAGCAGGAAATTAGGTAATGGAATTGGGTTTGTCAGCATTAATAATCAAAAATCATTTATTGTAGGTAATGTGTGTATGGATATGATTATGGTTGATGTAACTTCTATAGATTGTAATGCTGGAGATGAAGTTGTGATTTTTGATAATCAACAAACAATTGAAGAGTTATCAAAAAATTATGACACAATTCCTTATGAATTCATCACGGCAATCTCACAACGAGTTAAAAGACAAATAACCTGTTAATTTTTCAGCATATTAGTAATCGAAATTTAACTTAAAACTAAAAAAAACTATGGGAATACTTAAAGAATTTAAGAGTTTTGTTATGACTGGTAACGTAGTCGAATTTGCAGTAGCTGTTATTATGGCTGGAGCAATTGGAGGCGTTGTAAAAGGCTTTGTGAACAATATTGTAATGCCATTTGTAGGTCATTTCTCTGGAGGAATAGACTTTGCAGATAAAAAATATGTACTTGATGTAGCAGTACTTGATGCAGCAGGAGCAGTATCAACTCCTGAAAATGCAATTATGTGGGGATCTTGGATCAATACAATAATTAACTTATTAATTGTAGGCCTTGTAATGTTTTTGATTGTAAAGGCATATAATAAAACGAAAGCGCCTGTTGAAGCACCTGCTCCTTCAGGACCTTCTGATAATGATTTATTAAAAGATATTTTAAAAGCTTTGAATAAATAATTCTTTATATAAAAGAATATTATTTATAAACCCTAACTCGTTGAGTTAGGGTTTATTTTTTTGACTCATATAATTGAGCAATTGTAAGTGTATCTTTAGATCTATTAATTAGACCTAATGCATCGCCAACTTTTACATTACCAACTTCTAATACTTTAAAGTAAATTCCACTCATAGACGTTTCCCAAAACTGCTTGATAATTGCCGGATCATTAAAACGGATTCCTAATTTATAACAAGGCTGTCTTGGCTTGGTTACTTCTAATTTACATTCTCCTAATTGGTATGTGCTTCCTACGGTAATTTCCTCTTCATTTAAATCATCAAATGTGATGTTTTCGCCAAACATACCAAATTGCCAATCTAAA
Organism: uncultured Lutibacter sp.; assembly: GCA_913061425.1. Lineage (GTDB taxonomy): Bacteria > Bacteroidota > Bacteroidia > Flavobacteriales > Flavobacteriaceae > Urechidicola. Next base: position 2,996 of record CAJXUO010000100.1, on the reverse strand, counting down.
TCTGGATGCAATTTTTTAAAATAGTTGTAGTGTTTTTCTGAATAACCATAAACTGCTTGCTCAATTCCACCATGATATTTTCTATCTACAACTGAATCTCCTTTTACATCTTCGCTTCCTAAAAAAATGGGTTTATCAACTGGAAATTTATAAATTCCTGTTTCAATTTCTTTCTTTCGCCAACTAACTTTTTTTCGTTCACCAATATTTACAGATACTACTTTCATATTATTTAACTTTAAAATTCAGCAACTCATCTGCAATTTTACGATCATTAGAAAGTCTTGGAATTTTATTTTGGCCACCCAATTTTCCTTTAGATTTCATATACTTATGAAATCCTGATTTTTCAATTTTAGTAACCTTCAAAGGCTGTAAAACTTTCCCTTGAATTAAATCAAAATAGTAGGAGTTTTGTTGTTGTAAATATTCGTCAAGTTTTAAAGAAAAAGCGTTTAAGTCTTTTGGATCATTTTCAAATTCTACGAACCATTCATGATACGGAAGTTCACCTTCAACATCAATTTTTGGAGCAACAGTATACTCGGTAACACTTGCGTTTATTGACTTTGTAGTCAATTGCATTGCCTCTTCAACTTCTTTGGAAATCACATGCTCTCCAAATGCAGAAATAAAATGTTTGATACGTCCTGTAACTATAATTCTATGAGGTTTTAAAGAAATAAATTCTATTGTGTCTCCAATATTATATCCCCAAAGTCCTGCATTGGTATTTAAAATAATCACGTAATTAACTCCTAATTTAACATCAGCGATTGATATTCTTGTTGGGGTTTCATCAAAAAACTCATCCGCAGGAATAAATTCATAAAATATTCCAGCATTTAATGTCAACAGCATCCCTATTTCATCAGTATCTTGAAAGGAGATAAAGCCTTCAGAAGCAGGATATAATTCTACAGAATCTACTTTTCTTCCAATTAATTCTTCAAACTTTTTTCGATACGGTTCGTAGTTTACGCCTCCATAAACAAAGACTTGAAAATTAGGGAAAATCTCTCCTACTTTTTTACCTGTTCTTTCAACCAAACGCTCAAAATACATCTGAACCCAAGAAGGGATCCCTCCAATCAATCGTAAATCTTCATTTACCGTTTCATCTATTACTTTTTCTACCTTCGTTTCCCAATCTTCAATACAATTGGTTTTATAACTTGGTAATCTATTATTTTGAAGATATTTCGGAACATAATGTGCAGAAATACCTGACAAACGACCAATCTTAATTCCGTTTTTTTCAGTTAACTCTGGACTTCCTTGTAAAAAAATCATTTTCCCATTTACAAAAGCTGCATTTTTTTTACGATTTATATACATCAAAATGGCATTTCTAGCGCCTTTAATCTGCATAGGTATTGACTCTTTGGTAATTGGAATATACTTCGTTCCAGATGTAGTTCCTGAAGTTTTACCAAAATAAAGTGGCTTTCCCTTCCATAAAACATCTGACTCTCCCGCAACTACTCTATCTACATACGGCTTAAGGGCTTCGTAATCTCTAATAGGAACGTTGGCTTTAAAATCTTCGTAGTTTTTAATTTTTGAAAATTGATGGTCTTTTCCAAATGCTGTTTTTTTAGCATCTGAAATTAAATTTCGTAAAACCTTCTTTTGTGTTTTAACTGGATTATCTGCCCATTTATAAATCTGTCTCGTAATTCGTTTAGCATAAGGTATGGCAAGAATAGATTTTATCATTTATTCGAAATCAATAAAATTAATAGGATTTACTGGATACCCATCATTCCATAATTCAAAGTGTAAATGAGGCCCTGTAGAAAGTTCTCCTGTAGAGCCAGAACTTGCAATTACCTCACCAGACTTCACTAAATCCCCTTGTTGTTTGTGCAACCCTCCATTATGCTTATAGACTGATATAAACCCTTTTGCATGCTCTAAAATAATAACATGCCCTGTTTCGGCTGTCCATTCTGCAAAAATTACAGTCCCATCAGAAACTGCTTTCACTGGCGTTCCTGTTTTTACTGCAATATCTACAGCAAAATGTTTTAAATTTATATCATAATTTGAAGTAATAACTCCTGTAATTGGCGCAAAAAACACAATGTCTAATTCTCTTTTTGCTTCTTCAAAAAAACTATACTTTTCTTCTCGTTCAACCTCAACTCTAAATAACGAATCTATTTCTGAGGAGTTTATTTCCATTGAATCTTTATCAAACTTAAAAGTTTCTAAAACCGAGCCTTTATCAAATTCGAAACTTGTGACATCGCCCGTTAAAACATTTTTTAACTTGCTTATATACACGCCATTAACAGAAATTATATTTTCTAAAGAATCTACTTTAAAAACTAAATCTGTCGCTTGTTTTTTTAATTTTGTTGAAGCGTAACCTGGAATATACTCTTTTATGGGAGTGAATGCTATTAATACGGATGTCAACCCAATCAACAGTATTGTAAAAAAACTTCCAAAAATAAAAACATTTAAACGACTGAGTTTAAAAGAAAATTTTTCTTCAAACGTGTTTTCATTGATAACTACCATTCGGTATTTATCAATCAACTTTTGCCTAAACTTTTTTTTATTTGGTTCCTTTTTTGCCATTTGATTCTATTAAAACAAATATACAACGGATTTTTATTTGTTGAAGTACAAAAGTGGAAGGAGATTTTGAATTAATATAATTACTTCTTATAAAAATTCATTTCGTCAAGATATTCCCAAACGTTTTGAGGCAACAAAGGGCGAATATTCACATTTTCATTTATAGAATTCCTAATAAATGTTGAAGAAATTTCAACTATTGGCGCAGCTACTTTGTGAATTTTTTTGTGATTGTCAAACTGAATTTCACCTTTTCCATCAGATATTCTTGGATATACGTATATATGATGATTCTCTAAAATAGTTTTATAGTTTTTCCAACGGTGTAAACTTTTTAAATTGTCTTCACCCATAATTAAACTAAACGTATCTTTTGGATACTTTTCAGCAACATGAGCCAATGTATT
>CAJXUO010000099.1 GCA_913061425.1 uncultured Lutibacter sp. | reverse complement strand
TAGAGAGGTCTCGTGGGCTCGGAGATGTGTATAAGAGACAGATATTTAATACAGGAACGCAAGAAAGAATACGATCTATTTTTAGGTACTTCTACAGGGAGTTTGATGGTTTCTCATTTGGCATTAGGAAAAATTGAAGCATTGAGAGATCTGTATACGTCTGTAAATCAAAGAAGTATATTTAGCAATAATCCATTTATTGTAAGGGAAGTTGATGGTAATAAAATTGTAAGTATAAACCACTTAAATGTACTTTGGAATTTTATTATGGGAAGAAAAACTTTTGGAGAAAGTAAAAATTTGCGAAAACTTATCAAAAATAAATTTTCTAAAGAAGAATTTGATCAATTAAAAACAAGTCATAAAGAAGTAATTGTAACTGTTTCTAACAGAACTAGCAACGAAGTAGAGTATAAATCAATTAAGGATTACAGTTATTTGAGTTTTTGTGATTGGATCTGGGCTTCGTGTAATTATGTTCCGTTTATGAGTTTGTTGTATAAAAATGGTTGCCATTATGCAGATGGTGGCTTAGGATGTTTGGTGCCAATAAACGAAGCAATCAAAAGAGGAGCAAAAGAGGTTGATGTAATAATTTTAGAGACAGAAATAACACAAGTCAATAGAATCCCTGCTAAAAACCCATTTTCTGTTTTGATGAATTCTTATGCTTTTATGATGGATCATGTGGAGAAACATAATATTACTATTGGGAAACTATCAGCAAAGCAGAATGATGTGAAATTAAATTTATATTACACCCCTACAGTATTAACAACCAATTCATTAGTGTTTGACAAGGAATTGATGGCTCAATGGTGGAAAGATGGTTTAAAACATGCGAAAAGTAAGCATGATGATATAATGAATTAAACTTTGATTTAAAATAAACAGACCAAACAATTCTTTATCAACATATATATTTACTCCTGTTAAGAGTATGTTTTTTTGAATGTATGAAATTGCTATCTTCAATTTCGATTAGAACTTACTTTGTTTCCTGTTGTGATAAAAGTAATTGCACATTCCAAATTTCTCCAAGTATTCCTAAATTTACGCTATCCTCTTTACTGCAACTAATCGTTAGGGAAGCCTTATAAATAAAGGAGTTGTTTTAGATTTAATCTACGTAAGATTTTAATAAAGGTTACAATAATTAATAGTCTGTGTTACAAAAACGTAACTTGTTCGTCATAATTATAACAACAACAAAAACTTAAAATCAACCAAACTAATAAATGACGCAATCAGAGTTTTTAAATATGGTAATGCCTTTTAAAGATAAGGTCTTTCGATTTTCTAAACGATTGTTAGTGTCTACTGAAGAAGCTGAAGATGCAACTCAAGAGTTGTTTTTAAAACTTTGGGAAAATAGAGGAAAAATAAGTTCTTATAAAAATGTGGAAGCATTTGCTATGACAATGACAAAAAATTATTGTTTTGACAGATTAAAATCAAAGCAAGCAAGTAATTTATCATTAATTCATAGTAATTATAAAGAAACAGGAACCTCTTTAGATAAAAAGACAAACTTGAATGATAGCGTATCAATAGTACATCAATTGATAGAAAAGTTGCCAGAGCAACAAAGAATGATTATTCAATTAAGAGATGTAGAACAATACGAATATGAAGAGATTGGCGAAATACTTGATTTAAAACAAACAGCGGTTAGAGTTGCTTTATCAAGAGCCAGAAAAACAATAAAACAACAATTGATTAAACAACACAATTATGGAATCAAATAGAATCGACCAATTGTTAGTGAAATATCTCGATGCTGAGACAACTTTAAAAGAAGAGGCATTATTACAAGGTTACTTTCAAAATGGTAATGTTGCTCCTCACTTGGAAGAATACCGAGCATTGTTTGGATATTTTGCTGAAAGCAAAACAGAACGTTATACTAAAGCCATTCAATTAAACACTGAACAGAAGAATTTGAAATGGTTATCAGTAGCAGCGTCCGTAGTATTACTCTTCAGCGTTTACACAGGTTATCAAAATAACCAAGAAAGAAAAGAAGCGCAAATTGCTTTTAAGAGTACTCAAAAAGCGTTTCAGTTACTGTCAAAAAACATGAATAAAGGAACAGCAGCGATGGCGTATTTGGGTGCGTATGAAACAACAACAAATAAAATTTTTAAACAACCAGTAAAATAAGAGAATCATGAGAAAAATAGTTTTAATTATTGCAGTAGCAATTATCCCTTTTTTAGGAAATGCACAAACATCAGTTTTTGATAAATTTGATGGAAATGACGAAGTAACAACAATAGCAGTTAGTAAAAAAGCCTTTCAATTAATGGCGCAAATTGGAGGTGTAAGTGATGAAGCACAGGAATATGCTGATATGGTAGAAAGTTTAGATGGCTTAAAGGTTTTCACAACTGAAAGTAAGTCGATAGCTTTAGAGATGCAATCTACAGTTAGTAAGTATTTAAAATCATCAAATTTATCTGAGTTATTCAGAATAGATGATAAAGAAGCTAATGTTAGAATCTATATTAAAGAAGGAAAGAATGATGACCATGTAAAAGAACTTTTAATGTTCGTAAATGGTATAGGTAAACATATGGAAGGTAATGATATGGGACGTAATGCAGAAGCAGTAGTGTTTTCATTAACTGGAGATATTGATTTAAATAAGATTGCTAAATTAGCAGAGCAAATGAACATTTCTGGTGCAGAGCACTTGAAAAAAGCAAAACAATAATACAAGTATAAAATTAAAACTCTCGATAAATTTCGAGAGTTTTTTTAATTAATAAAGTTACTATAATGAAAAGATTTATTAAAATTTTTGGAATACTAGCAATAGTAGCCATTTTTTCTGTTGGTTGTGATCAACATCCCTCATTACAAAAATACTATGTAGACAGTAATGAAAATGCGGAGTTTTTGAAATTTGATATTCCTATGAGTATATTGGGTTTGAAAAGCGAAGATACTTCAGAAGAAGTAAAGCAAACATTAAAGTCTATTAAGAAAGTAAACTTTTTAGCGTTTCAATTAAAAGAAACAAATAAGGCTGAATTTATAGTTGAGAAGCAAAAGGTTAAAGGGATTTTAAAAAATCCTAAGTATCAAGAATTAATAACTATTGGCCACGGAAAACAATCTTATACGGTTAAGTTTTTAGGAGAAGAAGATGCAATTGACGAAGTTATTTTCTTTGGTTCTGATGAGGATAGAGGGTTTGCTTTGGTTCGTGTATTAGGAAAAAATATGAATCCATCAAAAATCATGGTTTTAGCACAAGAATTAAAGTTAAATGGAGATGACGGATCTATGAAACAAATAAAATCATTTATAAATAATTTGAATTTATAATAAAAATTCTATTAATTTAAAAAGCGCTTTGAGGTAATCAAAGCGCTTTTTAACGTTAAATTAACTGCATAACCATACTAAAAAATTATTTTTGCAATCAGTTTAAAAAGAAATTTAGATGAACATCAACAAATTACTGTGTGCATTGGCAATTGGGTTTACATTTTATGTGAATGCACAGAATAGCCAATATAGAGGTGAAGAGGAAAAAACAAGCAACTTAGTACATACTAAATTAGCTGTAAAATTTGATATTCCTAATAGTCTTTTGCATGGAGAAGCGCAATTAACGTTAGCGCCACATTTTGAATCTGTTTCAAAAGTAACTTTAGATGCGAAAGGAATGTTGATTCATAGTGTCAAGGTTAATGGGTTGAAGACAGCGTATAATTACTTTGAAAATAAAGAGCTGATTATTGAGTTAGATAGAACGTATAAAAAAGGAGAGGAGTTTAATGTGTATATTTCATATACCTCTCAGCCAGAAAAAGTAATAAAACTAGATGCTTCATTGCATAAGGGTTTGTATTTTATTGATCCAAGAGATGAAGATAAAGACAAGCCTACTCAAATTTGGACGGAAGGAGAAGCTGAAAATAATAGTGTGTGGTTTCCAACAATTGATGCTCCGAATCAAAAAACGACACAAGAAATTTCTATAACCGTTCCGCAAAACTTTGTAACACTTTCTAACGGTACTTTGACGAGTCAAAAAGAAAATTCGGATACTACACGAACAGATACTTGGATTCAAAAGCAAAAACACGCACCATATCTATTTTTTATAGCTGCAGGGGAATTTAGTATTGTAAAGGATACTTGGAATGGTAAAGAGGTAAATTACTATGTAGAAAAGGAATATGAATCAGTAGCAAGAGGTATTTTTGGGAAAACACCAAGAATGTTGCAGTTTTACCAAGATGTATTAGGTGTAGAATATCCATGGGATAAATACAGCCAAATAGTAGTGAGAGATTATGTAAGTGGCGCAATGGAGAACACAACTGCTGTAATACATTCTGATGCTGCTTATCAAGAACTAGGTGAATTGGTTGATGAAAACGTACAGGAAACAACAATAGCACATGAGGTAATGCATCATTGGTTTGGAAACTTAGTGACTGCAGAAAGTTGGAGTAATCTAGCGATGAATGAGGCTTTTGCAAATTATTCTGAGTATTTATGGTTAGAGCATGAATATGGAATAGCAGTTGCAGATGATCATTTATTAAATGAAAAGAGCAGTTATTTTAATGATAAATCAAATAAAAAGAAAGATTTAATTCGCTTTAAATATGATTCTCCTGATGATATGTTTGATAGTGTGAGTTATGCAAAAGGAGGCTCGGTGTTGCATATGTTGCGTAGTTATTTGGGCGACGAAGCCTTTTTTGCAGGATTAAAAAAATACTTAACAGACAATAAATTTGGAACAGGAGAAGCGCATCAGTTAAGATTGGCTTTAGAAAGTGTGAGTGGTAAAGATCTGAATTGGTTTTTTAATCAATGGTTTTTTGATAATTCGCATCCTGAAATAATAATTACTCAAACTTTAGGGCAATTTGGAAATCAAGTAACAATAACGGTGTCGCAAGTTGAAACTGAATTTGAATTTCCTTTAGAAATTGAAGTTCATGAGGAAGATGGAAAAACAATACATAATGTTTGGGTTGATAAAAGAGATAAGACATTTTCATTTGCTTTAAGTTCTAAATTGAACTTGGTGAATATTGATCCGAAAGGAATATTGCTATCAGAAATCATACATACGAAAACTGCAGAAGAGTACATCTATCAATATTTAAATTTAGATTCGTATTCTAGCAGGAGAAAGGCCTTAGAGTTCATTTCACAAAAGCAACAAGATGCGAAAGTATTTAAAACGATGACAAAGGCGTTGAAAGATCCTTCCTCTAAATTGAGGATATTTGCTTTGGAGAAATTGAATTTAGTAAATAAATATTCAAAGATTGATGCTATAGAAATTGTTGAGAATTTAGCAAAAAATGATAAACATACTCTAGTTAGAGCTGCAGCAAATGTAACTTTAGCAAAGTTGGTAGATCCGAAATATATAGGACATTTTGTAAAAGCTCTTGAGAGTAAATCTACCAAAGTTATTGAGAGTGCGGTTATTGGTTTGTATCAAATAGACGCGAAAAATGCCTTGATAAAGATAGATGCACTTCCGGAAAATGTAAAAATGCAGTTGTCTGAAGTTTTAACAGGTTATTATTTAGAAAATAAAGATGAAAAGTATATGACCTTTATTTCTAGTAATTTGATTAAAGGGTTGTTTTTCATTCAAGATCAAAAGAAGGCTAATATCTATTTAGATGCCTTTCATTGGATTTCTAAGAGTAGTAATAAGCAAGCGGTCAATAATTTAGTAAATAGCCTTGTAAAAGGAGGAAAGCAGTATAAAAAATATGGTGGTGATGTTGCTGCTGTAAATATGTTGCGACAAATGGTAAGCCTTCAAAGAGAAACAACGAACACTAATAAAAAGGAAATAGAATTAATTATTAGATCTGGAATGGCACAATTGATTGAGTAGCCTAAATTTCACAAGTTTTAAGGTTCAAAACTCTTAAAAGTACCATTTTTATAAAAAAGAATGATTTTTTCTATAGTTTCATCTTCCGAAACTTCATTTAAATCAAATTTCATCTTTTTAGGACCTAATAGTGCCTGTCTCTTATACACATCTGACGCTGCCGACGAATA
>CAJXUO010000098.1 GCA_913061425.1 uncultured Lutibacter sp. | reverse complement strand
GTGGGCTCGGAGATGTGTATAAGAGACAGGTTTAAAGGTACTGGTAATATGGAATTACAATTAGATAGAAATATAGCCAATCGTAGAATATATCCTGCAGTTGATTTAGTCAAATCTAGTACTCGTAGAGATGATCTACTATTAGATAAAGACACACTTCAACGCATGTGGGTGTTGCGTAAATACCTTGCTGACATGAATCCTATAGAAGCAATGGAATTCTTGAGTGACAGGATGAAAAGCACATTAAATAACGATGAGTTTTTATTATCAATGAATAGATAAGACATTCACAAAAAAATAAAAAAATTTAATTACCTATTGTGTATCTAATAATTAATCCTGCACTAAATGAATTCCTAGGGAATGATGTAGAAATTGCATAACGAGAAGAATTTTGATCGTAATAAAAAGATGATGTTAAGTTTTTACTTAATGCATAGTCTGCAAGAAACCTTAGAGAAAATAATCGTTGACCTCCAGTAATTTGGTCGTTATCTTCATCTACATCTCTAATTAAAGTCTCATTATCTCTTAATGTAATATCTGCTTTTAAATTTAAATCTCCTTTTAAAGTATTCTTTTTACCGTCAAACTTATAACGCAATTTTAAATCTTTGATTCTATAGCCAAGTCCTACAACATATTCTTTTCCTCTAATTTCTGTCAAAGTATTATTATTGAAATTTAGGTTTAAAGCTCTGTCTTTTCTGATTTCAGCTTTTAGCGACAATGAGTTTTTCATTTTCAAATCTATCTTAATCAAAGGAGAAAATTCTTCGATAACATTTACATTTGAGAATAGTTTTTCGTTATAATAATTCCCTGCTAAATCTGTTTCAGTATAAGGGTCTTGATCATCAAACAATAAATTATTCGAATAATTATTAATTGTGTACGACGAACGATATCCGTGAGTCAACGTAAAACTTTGGAACTTTTTCTTAAACCATCCAATTCGCATTAAACCTTTATAAGTCAAAGTCCAATTTGGAAGTGGAATATTTCTAAATGCACTTGTTCTTACAGATGACGCATCTTCACCTGAATAAGCGGCTACAAATGCTGGCAACATTACCTGCTGACTGTTTTTACCAAATCCTAAAACATCCGCTCCAGAAGCATCTGCCAGTCGCTGAGATATAATAGCGCGATTGTCTTTAAACTCTTGGAATGTTGCGCCTGCATTTTCTCCAAAAGCAGTTTTAATCATATTAAAACTCATACTAAAATTACCTATTTCAGAAACTGGATTGTCTTCAAATCGAGTTTGATTAAGAGTCAAGTCATTGACAACATCTAATTGTTGTGAACTATTTTTTGTGTATATTTTATTTGCTTGAAGTTCTATCTTTAGGTCTCTAACTGGACTAATGTCTACAAACATATTAAATTTATCATAATGAGTTTGTGAGTAGGTTCTGTTATAATACGGGTCGTCATCTGCTCCTCCTGGATCATTTATATTTCTTGAAATAAGCCATCCGTTTTGAAGCGCTTTTTGTCTAATATCAACTTGGCTACCGAAAACAAATCCGAAAGATGGTGCTGAACCTCCAGAAAAATTATCTCTTCCTAAGAACCCTACTTCGGGAACATATCCTGGTAAAAACACTCCATTATTGTCGGTATAAGAAATACGTGCTTTCTTAACCATCATTAAAACATTTGCTAAAGCTTTACCAACTTTATTTCCTTTTTTAGTAACATATTTGGTTTGAATCTTTGTTGTTTCTCCGTCTTTGTTTTTTGGAATTTTAGTTTTTATTGTTTTCTTAACACGTCTTTTTGTAAAGGCTTTTGTTAATCCAATATTTTTATATAATTTCTTAAAATTAAAATCTACCGATATGTTATGTGTATTTGCATTTTGAATTGCGTTTCCAATTTGAGAAACATATGATTGTGATGCTGCTTGCCAATCAAAATCAGCAGTATATGCATAATCTGCTCTAACAAAATCTAATAAAGGTAACTTATCAATTGGTACTTTATAAGTTCCGTTTAATGTTTGATGATAATGTGCAGGACGACCGATTGTAAAGAAATTATCAAACAACGTAATATCATCCGTAGAATTAAAATCATCATAGACATAATTATTCAATGCTCTGAAATTAAATTGCAATGATTTTGTCAAATCGTAACCAATATTATAATCCCAATCAAACATAAAATTACGCTGTCTTAATGTTGGTAATTCTGGAAGGCTTTCAACTAAACTTCTACTAGATTGCTCATTGTAGCTTCTTATAATATTTGAATTTACAGAAATTGTTGATGGTAGTAAATTGAAATTAAAATCTTTTATAAATCGCAAGTATTTTTTCTTTGTCAAAAATCCCCAATTATTAAATGGCTCTATACTTTTTGGTTTAAACGAATAATTATAATTTGCAGATGCTCTAACATTTTGATCTAAATATTTTTTAACATTATAGTCTTTGTGTTGTGTTTCATTATAGGCGTATGAAACTGATAGGTTTTCTACATCATAGAAATGTTTTTTCTTTTCAGTATTTACACGATCTTTTCTTACATTTATTAGACTTATACTTTTCCTCTTGGTATAATCTCTAGACTTATCACTATTTGGATTAATATTTTCTGCATCTTCAAAAAGCACATCTTGATATTGCGCATCATATTTTGGATCATGAGTTTCTTCAGAAATACTATAATTAAATGGCAACTGTACTCCCCATTTTTTTGGCAATACTTTCCCTAGATTAACATTAGTAACAATGTCGTATAATTTTGTGTCTTCTTGATTTCGTTCATTTACACGTTGTTCAATTCCACCAAAACCAACTGTTTCCATTCTACCTGTAACAGATACATCTGCAAAATCAGCAAAATTAGCATCTGCACTTACAACAGCTGCCCAACCGCCTTTATTATCAAATTCAGATGTTCGCAATTCATTAAACCACATTTCGGCACTATGAGTTGTCGTTGAATTGTTTTTCATCCCAAGCATCATTGTGCGAATATTCGATAAATTTGGATTCCCTTTTACTCTTATTTTATAGCCTTCTAATCCTTCAATTGGTGAAGCGACACCATATGCAGGATATAATTCGTTTGGAGGAACAGGAATTGTTTCTTGGAAGCGTTGTAATTTTAATTTTCCTAAATGCTCTAAGATAACATTCATGTCATTAGGCCAAATATCGTCAGCTAAAGTTGAATTTTCTTCAGTAATTTTTAATGGAACTTCAATTTGATAATAGTTATCATTCAAGTCACTTCCTAATCTAATTACAGCTTCTATTTCATCGTCTTGCGCACCAGATTCATTCAGTTCTTCTAAATGTATAAATAATTTCAACTTTTTATACATTCGCATATCAATACTCACATTCTTATAAACGGCTCTAGTTTCACCAGCAGGTAAATCAAAAACCTTCATCGAAAGTGATTGTTCGTTTTGATATTGAATTCTAGTACTTCCTCTTAATTGTTCTCTTACTATTCCAGGAGGAATTACATATGGAATTGGAGTTCTAGATTCATTTTCTTCAATATTTACAACTCCAACTTGAAAATTCTCTAAATCAGTAACATCTAAATCTGTAGGATTTGAATTATTAGTTTCATCAATTTCTTTAACATAACGTCTCCAATCGCCACGAACTAATTGTAATTCACCAAAACGTAAAACAACTGGCATTTTAAAATTGGTCATAAACATTCTCATAAAACGAATAGAACTAAAACCTGTCATGTCATTTATAACATCATCAGGTGTATTGATTGGAATTCTAAACTGCAACCATCTAAAATCTTTTTGACTTCCATCTTCTAAAGTTACTGTTACTGGTTTTTCATCAACTATATGATTTTCTCCAACCGTTAAATCTGATGCATTTAAAGAGACTTTATATTGATAATAGCTTTCAACACTATTCATCGTTTGATCTTTATTAATATCTTCTACATCTGGGAATGTAGTTGCTGAAGTTGGAAAAGATTCGCCTGATAAATTAGATGTCGGTGAATTTCCTTGTGTGTTATTATAATCTTTATATCGAGTTAGAATTGAAGCATTATCTGTGTCGTATTGATTTCCTCTAAAATATCTATAATTATCTGCTGATGGATCATCTCCTAAAGCGCTTCCAAACATCGAAACTTCTTCAGCATCATTTAGTCCGTCCAATCCAATATCTTGATTTAAACGAGAATTGTCAGAAATATCAAACGTATATAAAAGTGATTGTCCTGTAGGAATTTTACCCCAAATTGTAGCGTCTGTATTATCTGTACCTCCTTCTTCTGGTAAACCATTTTCATACATTTTTCGCCCATCTTTCAAAACATCTTCAGAAATATTACCAAGATTAAAGTATAAATCTCCAACTTGATTTGTAGGATCTTGAGGGTCTAGTCCTGATGGTAAACCTTCTGTTTCTGTCAATGAATATTCTTGGTATGGATCTAGCATCCAAAATTGAATATATTCAATGTTTGCTTGTTCAAAATTTGTAACAGTAAGCGGTCTTGTAATTCCAGCCCAACTTTCTTCTGGATTAGATCCAAAATTAGTTTCATAATTATAACTTCCTCTTTCGTTAGGATAATAGGCTAAATCTAATGAGCGTAAAATTGAAGATTGCGTGATATCTAAATCTGTTGCTGGAAATAATTCATCAAATCGAACACGTCTAACTTCTGCTCTAGACAATTCTGTATCATCAATATTTGAAGGTTGCAATGAAGAGCTTCCATAAAACAACTGATCAATAATATACCATGCTAGTTTTCCACGCTTTTTACCATAATCAATATCTATTAAATCCCCATTAAAGTCGAGTAAAGGCTGATTTTGAGGTGTACTAGATAAATGCCATTGTTGTGGTGTTTTTAATTCTAAAGGTATTTGCGCTCCTTCAAAATCATCTAAATAAGTGGTTGCTTCTCCGTTTAATTCAACTTGTTTTGGAGAACCTGGAATTAAATAAGCAAAGTCACCACGAACAGAAAAATTCGATTCTACATCTGTATCTAAATTCGGCAATTTGTTCACCCATTTTGTAAACATTGGAACTTTCGATGAATAGTCTGCACGTAAACCAAAAATAGTATTGTTTATAGGTTCTGAATTAAATAATGTTTTTTGTGTAAGTGGTTTTTCTCTTAAGTTTAAGATGGTAGCACCCGCAAAAAAGTTGTCAGAAAATTTGTGCTCAACATCAACACCTACAAAACGTTTTGACTGTAAGTTAAAAACAGAATTGTTTTCAACTGACACTTCAATTGGTGCATTTGAGGCTTCTAATGTTGGATTGATAATTTGAACTCTACCAATTTGATAATCTACAACATAATCTACACCTTCTACCAAAACGCGTCCGCCTGTAGTAACTGTTACTGAACCTTGAGGCACATTGAAGGCTCCTAATGGAATTCCTCCAGCACTTTCAGATTTATAATATCCTTTTAAAAAGTATTTATCTTTATTTTGAAAATTATTTCTCGCTTGTGACTGCGTATTCGTATATAATTCATTAAAAATATATGTTGCATCAGCAGCATCTGTCAAAATAGGAGTTAAACTTTCTCCAAACGGTTGGACAGTTGGAAAAATTACAGTTCCTTTTTGAGAGTTTATAGTAATTCCTTCAACATAGTCAAAGTACCCATCACCTTCAGGAACAGAAAATTCATTCTGATCTAAATTATCTAGATTAAAAATATTTAATAATGTTCTATCGGATATTCCTGTAGTAGCAGCATTTTGAAGTATATTTATTGGAACTCCTGTTGCATCATCATTATATAATACCTCAAATCTAAACCCTTCTTGTGACATTTGATATGCACCTAAAGAATAGATGTTTTTCATCATCAAATCCCAAAGAGGAATTGTAGTATTAATTATTTCGCTACGCAGTAATTTTACAATTAAATTATTTGGAGCTACAACACCATCTGTTGTTAATTCACCCACTTTATTGACAGTAGAACTTCCAGTAATTGTATATTCATATGCAACAGCCAAAACATCTGATTCTCCTAATCTTCTATTAAGTGAAATATATCCTAATTGAGGGTGAACTACATATTCACTCGGAAGTAATTTTCGTGCGTTTTCT
>CAJXUO010000097.1 GCA_913061425.1 uncultured Lutibacter sp. | reverse complement strand
CTAAATCATTATAGCCTAATGATTGTGCATTCATAATTATTGAGCATAGGAATACTATTAAAAAAAGTGTTTTTTTCATTTATATATTTTTAAAGTTATCTCATCTTTCTTCTAGTCGTGGTTGATTTTGGGCTACTTGTGCTTCTGGTAGAACTAGAACTTCTAGTTGAAGAGCTTCGAGTTGAAGAATTGCTAGAAGAACTTCTTGTTCTAGGGGTGTTTCTAACATTTCTAGTTGTGTCATTTGCGCTTCTAGTACTAGATCTTGTTGTATTACTTGGTGCTCTACGTGTAGTGGTTCTTTGAGTATTCCCCTCAATTGTTCTTCTTGTTCTTAAAGAAGTATTAACATTTGTTCGGCTAGAAGCTTGCCTTCTATTTATATTGCTTCTAGTGTTATAGGCTACTCTTGAACCATAACTATCATAACTTCTGTAATAATGGTTACGTCCGTAGAAGTTTCTACCATAATAAAAGTTGTTAAAGCCACCGTAAGCATTGTAATAATAAGGATTGTAGTAGGCGTCGTAAAAGAATCCGTAAGGATTAAAGTACGCATAATTTACACCTCGATATCTCCAAGAGTTGTAAAGTCCGTAATAAGGATAGTTATAGTTGTAGCCAAAACCAGAATATCTATTGTAGTTTGGATAGCCAAAAAAGTCATAATTATTATCTAAGTATACATTTACTGAAGGACTGTCTGAATATCCCCAAGGTGATGCGTTTGAAATGCTATCATTTTCTACATATTGATCATCAGTGTATTGAAAATCATCTACATTGGTGATTAAATCTTCGTTAGAAATTTCACGATATTCTTCATAAGACATAGAGAAATAGTCACTTCCGTTGTTAGAAACCTCATCATTTGAAACAACCTCTGTATTGCTTGAAGAATTATAAATTCCGTCATCATCATTGTAAGCGCTTTGGTATGTGCCACAAGAAGATAAGCCTAGAATTGCTATCAAAGCAAGTAAAAGGTTTGAGTTCCTAAAATTGGGTAAGTAAAAATCTTTCATAATCCTTTGATTTTTTAGGTTAAAACTACAAAAAATAAGTAGTTTTGTTGAAATTAATATTTTATTATTAACGACACAATTTTTGTGCCAAACTTTTAAGTATGAGTAAGAAGTTAACGACTAGAGAAGAAGATTATTCAAAATGGTATAATGAATTGGTTGTAAAGGCTGATTTAGCAGAGAATTCAGGTGTGCGAGGGTGTATGGTTATTAAGCCTTACGGTTATGCTATTTGGGAAAAAATGCAAGCAGAGTTAGATAGAATGTTTAAAGAAACAGGTCATGAAAATGCATATTTTCCGATTTTTATTCCTAAATCTTACTTTTCAAAAGAGGCAAGTCATGTAGATGGTTTTGCAAAAGAATGTGCTGTAGTGACTCATTACAGACTTAAAACCGATGAAAATGGTAATGTTGTAGTTGATGAAACTGCAAAATTAGAGGAGGAATTAATTGTTCGTCCAACTTCAGAAACTATTATTTGGGATACTTATAGAAAGTGGATTGAGTCATATAGAGATTTACCAATTTTGATAAATCAATGGGCAAATGTTGTGCGTTGGGAAATGCGTACTAGATTGTTTTTAAGAACCGCAGAGTTTTTATGGCAAGAAGGTCATACTGCACATGCAACAAAAGATGAGGCTGTTACGGAATCAAAATTAATGCAAGGTGTGTATGCTGACTTTGCTGAAAATTTTATGGCAATGCCAGTTATAAAAGGTTTTAAAAGTGAGAGCGAACGATTTGCAGGTGCTTTAGAAACGTATACTATTGAAGCATTAATGCAAGATGGAAAAGCTTTGCAAGCAGGAACTTCACATTTTTTAGGACAAAATTTCGCGAAAGCATTTGATGTGAAATTCACTACAAAAGAAGGGAAGAGAGAACACGTTTGGGCAACATCTTGGGGTGTTTCTACGCGTTTAATGGGAGCGTTGGTTATGACGCATTCAGATGATAAAGGGTTGGTTTTGCCTCCAAAATTGGCGCCAATACAAGTTGTAATTGTACCGATTCACAAAACGGATGAACAATTAGATGCGATCTCACAAAAAGTTGATGAACTTACTGCTGAATTGCGTAAAAAAGGGATTTCAGTAAAATATGATAAAAGGACGACTTATAAACCTGGATGGAAGTTTGCTGAATATGAACTGAAAGGTGTTCCGTTGCGAATTGCTATGGGACCTCGTGATTTAGAAAACGGAACTTTAGAAATTGCAAGAAGAGATATTTTAGATAAAAAAACAATCTCTATTGACGAAACTGTTTTCTATGTTGAGAAAATTTTAAATGAAATTCAAGAGAATTTGTTTAATAAAGCTATAAATTATAGAGATACTCATATTACAGAAGTTAATTCTTTTGATGAGTTTAAAGAGGTTTTAGAAACTAAAGGTGGATTTATATCTGCACATTGGGATGGAACATCTGAAACAGAGGAGCAAATTAAAAACTTAACAAAAGCAACAATAAGGTGTATTCCTAATAATGCTGAAAAGGAAGATGGCAATTGTATTTTTTCAGGTTCAAAATCAGAAAGAAGAGTGCTTTTTGCAAAAGCGTATTAATTTTTTAAAAAAAAGTTTTGTGAAGTTAAAAATAGTTGTATTTTTGCATCCGCTAATGAGAGGAAAATTAGTTAACGGTCCGTTCGTCTAGGGGTTAGGACGCATGGTTTTCATCCATGTAACAGGGGTTCGATTCCCCTACGGACTACAAGTTTTAAAAACATAAATTACAATGGCAAATCATAAGTCAGCTCTAAAAAGAATTAGAAGCAACAGAGTTAAACAACTTAGAAATAAGTATCAGCACAAAACTACGCGTAATGCTCTTAGAGATTTACGTGCTACGACTGATAAGAAAGAAGCACAAGCTTTATTACCAAAAATTGCATCAATGCTAGATAAGTTAGCAAAGAACAATGTTATTCATAAGAATAAAGCAAGTAATTTAAAATCTAAATTAACAAAGCAAGTAGCCGCTTTATAATTTATTTTTTTATAAAAGATTTAAAGCCGTACTAAATTTTTAGTATGGTTTTTTGTTGTCTTATTTTTTTTAACATTTTACCATTCATATGATCTATTAGCATCTAATCTAATAAATATGAATAGTAGAAGTGTGAATCCCCAAAGTGAAGATCCTCCATAACTAAAAAAGGGTAATGGAATTCCAATTGTTGGTAAAAGGCCTATTACCATTCCAATATTTACCATAAAATGGAAGAAAAATATAGTAGCAATACCATATCCATAAACTCTACTGAAAGTTGATTTCTGACGTTCTGCAATATGAATTATTCTTAGCATAAGTGCTATAAATAACAAAATCACAACGATACTTCCAATAAATCCCCATTCTTCACCTACTGTGCTGAAAATGTAATCTGTGTCTTGTTCGGGCACAAACTTGCCTTGTGTTCTATCTCCTTCAAGATAACCTTTACCTGTAATGCCTCCAGAAGCTATAGTTTGAATAGCTTGGTTTGTGTTATATCCAATTCCTTGAGTATCTGTTGTTTTTCCAAGGATAATATTAAAACGATCTCTATGTCTTTGTTGAAAAATAGAGTTGAAAATATAGTTTACACTAAATATGTAACCACTTATAATTACTAAGCAGGTTAATAATTGTAGCCACGCTTTTTTTAATATGTTAGACTTATATATACTTAAGTATCCGAAAATAACTCCAAAAACCCCTAAAGTTATATAAATCATCATAGGAATAATCCCAATAATTCCTAATTTAAGAGTAAGTAGAAATATTAGAATTGAAAGACCTCCAATAATAAAGTAATATAATGGTAAGCCTTCTCTGTAGAAAACAAACAAGAACGAAAAATAAACGAGTGCTGATCCAGGATCGGGTTGTAAAGTAATTAGAAATGCAGGTAATAATATGATAAAAAACGCTTTAATATGATTTTTAAAGGGTTTAAAAGTAAACGACTTATCACTTAGTAGTTTTGCAACAGCCAACGCTGTAAATGCTTTAGCAAACTCTGTAGGTTGTATTGTAAAACCTCCAATAGCATACCAAGATTTTGCACCATTTATATTTTTTCCGAAGAAAAACAAACCGAGTAATGTTAATATTCCAATAATAAAAAATATAGTTGCAAATTGCTCATAAAAGCGTGTTTCAATAAATAGAACAACAATAATTAAAGGTATTGTAAGGGCGATCCAAATAAGTTGCTTTCCATAACGTGCATTAAAATCTAAAATTTCATAATGCTCTTCTGAAGTTGATGCGGCATAAATATTTAACCATCCTAAAAAAACTAATAGAATGAAAAATAGTACGAGCCATAAATCAATACCAGAAAATATGTTATTTTTCTCCCTCTGCATTATAAGTTGTTTCTAATTGTCTATCATATTCATCTTGAAGACTGCCATTCATCATGCGATCTTCTAAATATTTTCTTTTTGTTTCTCCGTTTAAATATTTTTCAATCATTAATGTTGCAATAGGTCCAGCCCAACGAGATCCCCAATATCCATTTTCAACAAAAACTGCAATCGCAATTTTAGGGTTGTCTTTTGGTGCAAATGCAATAAAAATGGAATGATCGGTAAGTTGAACTCTTTTTCCGCCTATTTTAGTAGCGTTTTCAGCAGTTCCTGTTTTTCCGCATATTTCAATTCCTTCAACTCGTGATGCGTGTGCTGTTCCATCTTTATGTTCAAAAACATCAAATAATCCTTGAATTAGAGGTTCAAAATGCTTTTTATCAATTGTTGTGACGTGTTTGGTTGTAAAACTTTTATCAATTTTTTCTCCTTTTATATTTTTTACAATATGTGGTGTATAGTAAAATCCTCTATTTGCTATAGCAGCAGTCATATTAGCAAGTTGGATTGGACTTGTAAGAACTTCACCTTGACCAATAGCATTTGACAAAGTGTAGGTTGCCGTCCAATTTTTTGCAGGATACCATTTGTCATAATAGTCTGCATCTGGAATCAAACCTTTTCTTCCAATAGGTAAATCGTAACCTAAGAATTCACCTAAACCAAAACTTTTAACATGTTTATTCCAGTTATTCATTCCTAATCTTGGCGTGTCATATTTTTCAATAATACGTCTATAAGTATTTGCGAAATAAGAATTACAAGAGGTGTAAATACCAAAATTTAATTTTACTTTACTAGTATGTGGATGGCATCCCATAAAACCTTTTCGTCCATATTTATACCCATGAAGACATGTGAAAATTGTATTTTCATCAATCACATTTTCTTGAAGACCAATGAGTCCCGTTAAAATTTTAAATGGTGATCCTGGTGGATACATTGCTTGTAAGCCTCTATCAAACATTGGCTTGTTGATTGTATCTCCAAATAAACGAACAGAATTGCTTGAGCGAATTCTTCCAACCATTAAATTTGGATCGTAAGAAGGTGCAGTAACCAAGGATAATATTTCTCCAGTTAATGGTTCAATAGCTACAATACCTCCTCTTTTACCGTTCATTAATTGTTCGCCATATTGCTGCAAAATCACATCTAAAGTTAGGTTTAAATCTTTTCCAGAAGTTGCTAATGTATCATAAACTCCATTTTTATACGAACCTATTTCTTTATTAAATTTATCTTTTTGAATTCTTTTGACACCTTTTATTCCGCGTAAAAAAGATTCATATGTTTTTTCTATTCCTTGAAAACCAATTAATTCTCCTTGTTGATAATAACTATTATTATTTATTTGATTTTGATTAACTTCACTTATGTAGCCGACGATATTTGCGGCAGTTTTTAAAGGATATTCTCTTATAGAACGTTTCTGAATATAAAATCCTTTGTATTTATAGAGTTTTTCTTGAAGATAGGCGTAATCATCTTTTGAAACTTGACTTATAAATGTCGAAGGTAATCTTCGAGAATATTTTACAGCCCTGTTATATTTTTTGATAAATGTTTCTTTGTCTATACTTAATAATTCGCAGAATTCAAGAGTGTCTAATGGCTTACCTTCTCTAGGTATTATCATCAAATCATATGATTGTTGATTGGCTACTAATAACTTCCCATTTCTATCATAGATATATCCTCTTTCAGGATAATCATATA
>CAJXUO010000096.1 GCA_913061425.1 uncultured Lutibacter sp. | reverse complement strand
GATGTAGAGAGGTCTCGTGGGCTCGGAGATGTGTATAAGAGACAGGTATATGATTATGCACAAAATGGAGTTGAATTAAAGAAAAATATTAGAGAGTATTGGTGGAAAGCAATGGTTCAGATGAATGAAAATATTGTCGGAATTGATACGGCAATATTTATGCATCCAACTACATGGAAGGCTTCAGGACACGTAGATGCTTTTAGTGACCCATTAATTGACAATAAAGATTCAAAGAAGAGATATAGAGCAGATGTTTTAGTAGAAGATTATGTTGGGAAACTAGATGCTAAAATAGAGAAAGAAGTAAAAAAAGCGGCAAAACGTTTTGGAGAAACTTTTAATAAAGACGAGTTTATTTCTACCAATCCAAGAGTGTTGGGATATAAAGAAAAAGGAGTTGCTATTTTAAAACGTTTAGGGCAATCTCTTGAAAAAGAAGATTTGGCAGACGTCAAAGCATTAATTGAAGAATTAGAAATTGCATGTCCTTTATCAGGATCTAGAAATTGGACGGATGTAAAGCAGTTTAATTTAATGTTTGGAACTAAATTAGGTGCGTCTGCAGAACATGCAATGGATTTATATTTACGACCAGAAACTGCACAAGGTATTTTTGTAAACTTTCTGAATGTTCAAAAATCAGGACGAATGAAGATTCCGTTTGGAATTGCTCAAACAGGAAAAGCATTTAGAAATGAGATTGTTGCACGTCAATTCATTTTTAGAATGCGTGAGTTTGAACAAATGGAAATGCAGTTTTTCATAAAACCAGGAACACAAGGTGAATGGTATAAGCATTGGAAAGAAGCTCGTATGAAGTGGCACTTGTCATTGGGAATGGGAGAAGATAATTACCGTTTTCATGACCATGAGAAATTAGCACATTATGCAGATGCTGCTTCTGATATTGAATTTAGATTTCCGTTTGGATTTAAAGAATTAGAAGGAATACATTCTAGAACAGACTTTGATTTAAAAGCTCATGAAGAGCATTCTGGAAGGAAATTACAATATTTTGATCACGAAGAAAACAAATCATATGTTCCGTACGTTTTAGAAACCTCTATCGGATTAGATAGAATGTTTTTAGCCGTTTTTTCTAATTCATTACAAGAAGAAGAATTGGAGAATGGAACTACAAGAACGGTATTAAAATTACCTGCAGTTTTAGCACCTACAAAAGCGGCTATTTTGCCATTGGTAAAGAAAGATGGTTTGCCAGAAGTTGCACGTAAGATTATGGACGATTTGAAATGGGATTTCAATGTTGTGTATGATGAAAAAGATGCTGTTGGAAGACGCTATAGAAGGCAAGACGCAAATGGTACGCCATTTTGTATTACTGTAGATCATGACACATTAGAAGACGACTCTGTAACGATACGTTATAGAGATACGATGGAACAAAAGCGTGTAAAAATAACTGAAGTAAAAGCTATTATTGCTCAAGAAGTTTCAATGAAAACGTGGTTGTCAAAAATGTAAGATATTATTCCTGCGAGGGCAGGAATCTCATAAAATATAAGAAAGCCTCACATTGTGAGGCTTTCTTATGCGCCAAAGGGTCAATTAATCAAGTATTATTTAGTATCTTACTTGTCAATTACTTAACGACTAAATTTTAGAGATTATGGATTTTATTAAATTACGAAGTGTTCTTGGTTGGAGCGCGGTTATCAATTTTGTTTTGCTATTCTTTTTTGGTTTTGTTCTTTTATTGGGAAAGGAAATGATTTATACTATTTGGAGCAATTTTTTCACTATATCTTTTGAGACTTTTGATATCCTCATGATTTCCTTTATCTCCCTTTGGAAAATAGTAGTAATAGTATTTTTACTGATACCATATATAGCAATTGGAATTGTAAATAAAAATGAGCGTAAATAATTCCTCTTTTTATTTACATATTTCTGCAAAGAATTAACTCTTAGATAAAACAAAAAAGCCTCCAATACTTGGAGGCTTTTTTGTTTTATAATTAAGTGTTTTAGAATCTATAACCAATAGATAATCCTCCACGAGTTACTACTTCTCTGTAACTTTTGTCTAATAAATCTCTTCCTAAACCTATGTAAAATTCCGCAACAAAACCTTTATTGCTTACTATTTTAAAACCAGTAGAAACACCAACTGCAAAATCAGTATAAGTATCTTCATGATATACACCATCACCTCCAATATTGTGTGTGTAATACTCATCTTTTCCGCTATGTAACATCGTAAACCCTTCTACAAAAAACCCTTCAGCATATTTATTAGAAAAGAAATGGCGATAATATGGAGTTAAAGAAAACGTTCTATATTCATTTAATCCAGTATCTTCATCATTAAGAGTAACTAGAAGCCCAACTCCAAAAGAAGATTCTTCATTTATTAAACGCTCATAAGTAAAGTCTACCCATTTAAAACCAATTAAATTGGTCGTATTTATTTTTACTTCGTTATTTCTTGCGTTGTCTTCAATAGCTGTACTTTGAGCAAATGAAACGAATGCAGAGATTAATAAAACAAATGTAAGTGTAATTTTTTTCATGGTATAAATTTATATTTTAAATAAGATGACAAATGTATATAATAGTTGCGTACAATCTAACAAGAAAGGTGACTAAAAATGAGCTCTTAGTTGCACTGTTCCTGTATGAATAGTTCTGGAAGCCTCACTTTTTCTACCTAAATAATTGATGTTCAAGTCTAAGTAAGAAGTCAGTTTTTGCTGCCATAATAAACTCCAAGTGAAATTATTTCCAGGCTGTAAACCTTCAAGCATTTGATAAGCAACTGGTGAATTTTGATTTCCTATATAATCATTGATAAAGAAATTAAATTCGGTGCTAAAAGAGGTTCCTTTTTGATTAGATGATTTGAATGAAGCTCCCATTTTTTGAGAGTTTAAATGCTCTAAATTTCCAATAGTATTTTCCTTCTTTTTATATTGATAAAACACATCAAAAATTTTATTATGACTATATACGTAAGATATTTTTGGATGTATAGATTTGTTATTCAAACTATAATTTCGAGTTACATAATTTTGAGAAGTATTTTTATTTCTTGTGATATTCCCTTTTATATCCATTAGCCAAAACTCACTAATTTTATGTGTAAATTGTAGTTGATGAGATTTCAATTTACTTTCGATATTGTCTATCGCAAAACTGGTTTTGTTTTTAGAATCTATAAAATTATAGGTTGTAGAATATTTTTGTTTTCCTCGATTAAAGAACAAACTGTTTTTAAAATTAAAGTTTAATGCTAATAAATCATCAGTATTAGTTTTAAACGGATTTAAGTTAAAATCTGATTCGGTTCTTTTTTGCTTATTATCTATTAAAACAAATGTTTGATTTTGAAAATGAGAAACTATTTTTTTTAATTTATCCTTATTGCTCCATTGACTAAAATTCAAATTTAGCGATTGGCTAAATTTAGTTTGATGCGTTTCTATATAGTTAATAGTTGGAAGCGCAACCCGTAAAAAGGTTGCTTGATCTTGAAATTGTGCAATTTCGAATTCATTTATTTCCTGAATACTATTATTGTTATAATCAATCCAAGTATAAAACCCTTGTCCTGGGTCTACTTCTAAATATGTAAATTCTTGTTGAGGTAAATTTCCAGAAACAGTTTCATAAATACTACTCAAACTAACAATATTGTTAAATAATTTTTGAGTGTATAGCACTCTAGAATTTAAAGATTTAGTATTGTTAAAATCAATATTCTCTACGGTTCTAAAATTGGCATATATTGAAAGTTTTGAATTCTTATTTTTTATTAATTGAGAGTTAATATAATATGTTTTTGCATTACTTACTCGCTTTAGGGTATTTGATTTTACACTATCATTAGACCTGAAATTCACTCCAATTTCAGTAAATACTTTTGTTGAATCTCCAACGCCAAAAAACCCTTCATATTCATTAAATTTTTGACTTAATTGAGAAAGGCTTTGAGTAGTAATATCCTCTAATTTGTTATTCTCAGCGTTTACTCTTGTTCCCAACCAACTTTTGTTTAAAGTATATTTTGAATAGAAGTTTAGGCGTGAAAAAGTATTTTTTGTTTCAATACCTTCACTATTTAGAAAACTACTTACTAGATGTATTTTCAATTTATCAAAAGTTAAATTCCCATTAATAACATGGCGATTTCCATCAAATGAATCACTGAATTTTAATTTTTCAAACCGATAAGAAAGAGCACCATTTTCTTCATTAGAATAACTAAGAGAAGAGTTAATTAATTGTTGATTTCCAAAAGAATTTTGAACGCTCCAATCTCTATTGAATTCAATATTTCTAAAGCGTTCTACACTTTGAAAATTAGCATTTATAGACTCAAAGTTTAGGGTGCTTTTCAAGTCCCATTCTTTATCTATCAATAGTTGATTCCATCCAATTTTAGCAGCAACACCCTCATTTTGATTATTGTCTATGGTAGAAAACAGGTTTTGATCGTTTTGGCTAAAAGCGATTTCACCATTTACAGTTGTCTTTTCAGAAGGATTATAGGAAGCGTTTACCAATGCAAGCATTAATTTATTTGGCGCAATTAATTGAGTTATTGGATTGTAGTCTCCTAAATCTGGACCTATATATTCGTAAACTCTTCCAGTTGCTAGCGTGTTTATTAAATTATAATCTCCTTGATTCAGACCAACATTTGTAAATCGAACTGAATACAATTCGTCTGTTGAATTGTTTGAATAAACAAAAATCTCTTCAATTCCAACAAACTCTTTTCTATATAAAATTCTATTCTCATCATATGCTTGCGGAACTGCACTTTCAGCAATCATTTGACTGGAATCATTTCCAGCATTTGCTAAAATTTCTTTTTGTATATCAGATAAATCTTGTTGTATGGGTTGGTTTTTAGAATCGCTTTCTAAAAATATTGAGCCTCCAATTTGAAATTTCTCACTTTCATAATTTACGCCATTATGGGTAATAAACCGCGTATAATTTCTATCAGAAAATTGAAAATCTACTGTAATTCTCATATTTGCATTGATAGGATATGTAGGCGTAAATCTAATTTCAGCAGTATTGTAATCAATAATATAATCATTGTTTTCTCCACGTTTTAATGGAGTTCCGTTTACATATACCGTTTCACTACCAGAAATTATAATAATATACTGCTCGTTATTTGGGCCAAACAATCTGTAAGGTCCTTGATTACTTTCTTGACCTGAAAATTTGTAGGTTGTAAACTTTCCTCTAACTAATGCTCCTGAAGCAAAAAAATTTGTTTTAGAATCTGAATGATTAACTGTTGCATCTAATGAAATTCCGGCTACTTTTTTAGTGAAATTCCCAAAATGAGTATTTGTATTTTCAAGATTTACATCTCCTGCTTTTATACTCCAATTTTCACTAAACAATTCAATAAAAACACGATCAAATTCATTTAATTGCTGCGTATATCCATTTTCTTGTATTGGAATATTGGTGTCGGTAATTGAAGCTCTTAAGGTTACTTTGTCAGATAGTTTTCCTGAAATCTGTAAGTCTAATGTCGAATTTAATACGGCATCTTGATTGTTACCAATGGTTAAACCTCTACTAATACTTCCAGTAGTATTTAAGCCGTCAAATGGTTTTAAAAAGCGCTTTTTATTATTTGTCCTAAGTGCATATAAAATTGAATTTCTTGTAGGTTTTTCTACAATTAATTTTTTATCAAATTTAAAATATGTTTTGGTTAAAAAATCTGGATATGCAAAATATTCAACTTCAATTTCTGGATACTTTTTACTGTCAATTACAAGAAGTGATTTGCTAAAGTCAATTGAATAGTTGTTTGAATCTATGATGGTTTTATTTGAATCTAAAATTTTGAAATGAAACGGATTGATACTAATAGAATCAATTTGAACGGAATCTTTTTGAATAGTAAAAAATGTAGTGCGAAAATTTTCAGACTCTTTTTGTGCCTGTGCAAAAAGAGTCATTAAGAAGATATAAATAAGTAAAACTTTCTTCATGTATTCAAAACGTTAGAAAAACAAAAATAGTTTAAAATCTTAGGGAATTCCATTGACAAAATGTTTAATTGTATAGTGTGTGTTTTTTTGTAAATTTATCAAAACTGTAATAACCCTATCTA
>CAJXUO010000095.1 GCA_913061425.1 uncultured Lutibacter sp. | reverse complement strand
CTTTATGTTCATGATTTTCAAGTGTGTGAACTAATTGCACACCAATTGGAAGTAATAATAGTACTACTGTAAAAATTGAAATAATTTTATGTATAATATCCTTATTCACTTATTTTAAAAACTTTTCCGTCCTGTTTAAAGTTTGAATGACCTACAACCGCAATAAACTCATAAGAATCTGAATTTAAACGAGTTATTTGCACATGGATAGGGTCTTCTTCGATTCCATTCATCAAACTGAGCATATTCAAAGTGTAATTAAAATCATTTTTCCAATGAATTAGTAGTGTATCAACTTTCTCTTCATAAGTTTCGATTTGAAAACTATCAATACGCTTAATAAGAGTTTTGCTATAATTCTCAGTCGCAGGAATTTCAAAAGTTCCTATTCTAAAAATTTTCACATCCAACTTTTCACCTCTTTTACAAGATGAAAATAGAATAATACAACTCAATATGAAAAGGATTTTTCTCATTAGATTCCCGTATAGTTACTTGGAGTTATTTGTTTTAATTCATTTTTGATAGAGTCACTAACTTCTAATGTTTCAATAAAATTTGCAATAGAATTTTGCGTTATTTTTTCATTAGTTCTAGTCAAGCCTTTCAATGCTTCATATGGGTTAGGATATGCTTCACGTCTTAAGATTGTTTGAATTGCTTCTGCAACAACAGCCCAATTATTTTCTAAATCTTCTGCAAATTTACTTCTATTGATTAGCAATTTATTCAATCCTTTTAAAGATGAAGAAAAAGCAATTGAGGTATGAGCCAATGGAACACCAATATTTCTTAAAACTGTTGAATCCGTTAAATCTCTTTGTAATCTAGATATTGGTAATTTTGCTGATAGATGTTCGAAAAGTGCATTTGCAATTCCAAGATTACCTTCTGAGTTTTCAAAATCAATAGGATTTACTTTATGAGGCATTGCAGATGATCCAATTTCACCTTTCTTAATTTTTTGCTTGAAATAATCAGTAGATACATATGTCCAAATGTCTCTATTTAAATCAATTAGTATAGTATTGATACGTTTTAAACCATCAAAAATGGCTGCTAAATGGTCGTAATGTTCTATTTGAGTTGTTGGAAAAGAATGGTGTAGACCCAAATTATTTTCAACAAAATTTGTTCCAAATGCTTTCCAATCATTCGTTGGATACGCAACTTTATGTGCATTGAAATTTCCTGTAGCTCCACCAAATTTGGCAGCATGAGGAATAGTTTTCAACCCTTTTAATTGCTGATTAACTCTTTCTACAAACACATATAATTCCTTACCTAATCTTGTTGGAGATGCAGGTTGTCCGTGTGTTCTTGCTAGCATTGAGATATCTCCCCATTCTTCTGAAAGTGATTCAAGTTTTGCAAGTAACTCGTCTAAAAGAGGATAATAGACATCATTTAAGGCGTCTTTTAATGATAATGGGACTGCAGTGTTGTTTATGTCTTGAGAGGTCAATCCGAAGTGAATAAACTCTTTAAATTCCTGTAAATTAAGTTTATCAAACTCTTCTTTGATAAAATATTCAACCGCTTTTACATCATGATTTGTAATCTTTTCAATGTCCTTTATTTTCTGAGCATCACTATCAGAAAAATCAGAATAAATCTTGCGTAAAGAAGGATATAAACTCTTATCAAAATTGGTAAGTTGTGGTAGCGAAATTTCACAAAGAGAAATAAAATATTCAATTTCTACTTTTACTCGATAATAGATTAATGCTTTTTCAGAAAAATAAGGAGCAAAGCTTTCTGCTTTGCCTCTGTAGCGTCCATCAATAGGAGAAATTGCGTTAAGCGAATTTAGTGTCATAGTATATTGTATCTAAAGACAAAAATAAGATTTAGAAGTGATATAGACTTAATAAAACTTGAAATAAATGTCATTCCTGCGAAGGTAGGAATCTATTAATAAATCTAAGTGTGGATTCCTACCTTCGCAGGAATGACAAAAGGATGCGGTTTATTTAAAAAAATTATTTAAGTCTATACAATATCTTTTTCCCACGTGCTTTATAACCTGCACTTCCATCCATAATTGTTTGCTGTAAAATTAGTTTTAATTCATCGTGTACCCAATCAAATTCTTTTCCAAATAGGTACAAGGTTTCCATGGTATACGCTTTTACTGCTACTTTTTGATCAGAAATCAGCCAGTCAAATCCTGTTTCAATAATTTTTTCAATGTGCCTTTTAGTAAGATGATTTTTAATTTCTGATGGTTTCTTGGAGTTGTATTCTAATGCTAAATTTTCGCATATTTTTGCCATTGGACGAACAATACTATGGTGTTTGGATGTAGATATATTCTCGGTAAAATAATCTAAATGTGGATATAGCCATTCTAACCTTTCACGCATTGCGAAGTCCAAAACCCATGAAGTTCTTACTGCTGCATCATTGGTTTCATCAAAAGTAATTTCAATTAAGTATTTGAGTAATTTTTTATCTTGTAACACTACTTGAGCATATTTTAGCCTATATTCTCTATATGATGTAACTTTGGTGTTTATTAATTTGGCTAACTCTTGCTTATCCATATCCCAAAAGTACTATTTTTTTGTATTTTATTTAATAAATTTATTGATACAATAAAATAGGAATGATTGTTGTTTTAGAAGTCTGAAATATAGAGTATAAATTTCTGTTTGTCATTCATGCGAAGGCAGGAATCCATAAAAAGTTTAATAAGATATGAGGAAAATAATTTTTAATTCACTGCTGATTTTTTTATTCACGATTGGTTCTTTTGCTCAAGAAAACATAAACCAAGTAAATGCAAAAGGAGATCGTATTGGAGTTTGGGAAAAACACTATCAGAATCAAAGAATTCGCTATCAAGGACAGTTTGAAAATGGAAAAGAAGTAGGTGTTTTTAAATACTATTCTGCAGCAAGTTCTGAGTTTCCAATTGTTATAAAAACATTTAATAAGAACTCTTCAGAGGCTTTAGTTCAATATTATACGTTAAAAGGGTTGCCTGAAAGTGAAGGGAAAATCAATGGTAAAAAACGAATTGGAGAATGGACCTATTATCACAAAGATGGTACAACACAAATGCTAGAAGAAAATTATATAGATGGAGTTTTAAATGGAGTTTTTAAAATATTTTATGAAAACGGAAAACTTACCAAATTAGTTCATTTTAAAGATGGAAAATTACACGGGAATTCTAAAAAATACAGTCCTAAATCTATTTTGATAGAAGATGTAAACTATGTGAATGGAGAATTACATGGTTACGCTTCTTTTTATGAAGACAATGGAAACTTAAAGCAAAAAGGATTGTATGAAGAAGATTTAAAAGTTGGTGTTTGGGAGTTTTTTGAAGATGGCGAACTCTCTGAGTCTAAAGAAGTAAAAGTCTGGAAAGAAAAGGAGTAAAACCTTATTTAAAATCATGTAGACTCTACCTAACTTCTTGTGAATACCTATTTTTCTAATTATTAATAGTAATGTTTCGATAAGAAACCTGGGATTACTGTTGCTAAATGTGCATACATTAATTCGATATAAGTCATAGTCTGTTTTATTCTTTTTGCATAATCATGACAAACTCAACAATGTTTCCGTATCCTAAAACTTATCACTAACTTTGCACTTTCAAAACAGTTTGTAAAATGAAACGGGTAATTGTAGGACTTTCTGGAGGTGTAGATAGTAGTGTAGCAGCATATTTATTGCAGCAACAAGGCTATGAAGTGATTGGTTTGTTTATGAAAAACTGGCATGATGAATCTGTGACAATTTCTAATGAATGTCCTTGGTTAGATGATAGTAACGACGCAATGTTAGTTGCAGAAAAATTAGGAATTCCTTTTCAAGTAGTTGATTTAAGTGAGCAATACAAAGATAAGATTGTGGATTATATGTTTCGTGAATACGAAATTGGACGGACTCCTAATCCTGATGTATTGTGTAATAGAGAAATTAAGTTTGATGTATTTTTAAAAATAGCACTTGATTTAGGTGCCGATTTTGTTGCAACAGGTCATTATTGTAGAAGGGGAGAATTAGAAAAGGACGGGAAAAAAGTATATCAATTACTTTCTGGAGTAGATGATAATAAAGATCAATCGTACTTTTTATGTCAACTGTCTCAAGAGCAATTAGCAACTTCATTATTTCCTATTGGAGAATTAACAAAACCTGAAGTACGAAAAATAGCAGCAGAGCAAGATTTAGTAACTGCCGATAAAAAAGATTCTCAAGGTCTTTGTTTTATTGGTAAAGTTCGTTTACCAGATTTCTTACAGCAAAAACTTAAGCCAAAAAAAGGTGTTATAGTTCAAGTTCCTGCAGCATCGGAATTGTATGAAAAATCAACACCAATATTTGCTAATAAAGAAGCAGAATTGGAATACTTATCAACGAAGTATCAATATAATTTAGAGAGTGGAAAAGTAGTAGGTAAGCATCAAGGAGCACATTATTTCACCAAAGGGCAGCGAAAAGGATTGGCAGTAGGAGGAACAAAAGAACCTTTGTTTGTAATAGAAACGGATGTTGTAGAGAATATAATTTATGCAGGCGAAGGTAAAAATCATAGAGGCTTGTATAGAAATGTATTATTTGTGACCAATGATGAAATTCATTGGGTAAGAGAAGATTTGACACTTCAAAATGGAGTTTCTATGGAAGTTGAAGCGAGAATTAGATATAGGCAAGTATTAGAAAAAGCAATACTATATAAAGTTGAAAAAGGAGTATACGTATATTTTGAAAATCAGCAGTCTGCAATAACTGAAGGGCAATTTGTGGCTTGGTATCAAAATGAAGAATTATTAGGTTCAGGAGTTATTTCGTAATTTTATAGCATGCAAAACAGAATCACAGAATTATTTAATATACAATACCCACTAATTCAAGCAGGAATGATTTGGAATAGTGGTTATAAGTTGGCTTCAGCAGTTAGTAATGCAGGAGGCTTGGGAGTCATTGGCGCTGGGAGTATGTATCCAGAAGTTTTAAGAGAGCATATTCAGAAATACAAGAAAGTTACAGATAAACCATTTGCGGTAAACGTACCAATGCTGTACCCTCAGATAGATGAAATCATTAATATCATTATTGAAGAAGGGGTTAAGATTGTATTTACATCCGCAGGAAACCCTAAGACTTGGACATCATTTTTAAAAGAAAAGGGAATTATAGTAGTTCATGTTGTAAGTAGCGTGAAGTTTGCATTAAAAGCGCAAGACGCAGGAGTTGATGCAGTTGTTGCTGAAGGCTTTGAAGCAGGAGGGCATAACGGAAGAGAAGAAACGACAACATTTACTTTAATACCAATGGTGAAAGATAAAATTTCAATACCATTGATTGCTGCAGGTGGAATAGCAACAGGAAGAGGAATGCTTGCTGCGATGATTTTAGGGGCAGATGCTGTTCAGATTGGAAGTCGATTTGTAGCAAGTGAAGAATCATCAGCACATAAAAACTTTAAAGATAAAGTTGTTGAAACTCAAGATGGAGAAACTGAATTGACCTTAAAAGAATTAGCGCCTGTTAGATTGATAAAAAACAAGTTTTATACTCAAGTTAAAGAATTGTATACTCAAAATCCAACTCTTGAACAGTTAAAAGAATTATTGGGAAGAGCACGTGCTAAAAAAGGAATGTTTGAAGGCAATATGGATGATGGCGAATTAGAAATAGGTCAAATTGCAGGATTAATTAATGAAATAAAACCAGCTGCAGAAATAGTCAAAGAGATTATTGAAGAATATGAAGCTGTAAAAAAGAGTTTATAAAAAAAAGCGATTGAATTTTCAATCGCTTTATATAATTATCTTGATTTTAGAATGAAAACCCGAGGCCAATATTAGCCACTATCATTCCGCTTTCAGAAATACCAGGAATATCTGGAATTTCAACATAATCAGTTTCTGTTGTTGACATTCCACCACTAGTAACTGTTCCTGTAACTTCTATTTCTTGAGGAATGTCTCCAAACCCGTAACCTGCTTCAATACGGAAATAAAATTTTTTTCCGAGTTTTACTCCCAACTTCAAGTTGGTTGTTTTTATTTCTACATCTCCTGTTGCAGAACCATCATAAGTAGTACCATCTCTAGTTTCTACATTAGTATACTTTCCATCAACTTTAAGGTTAGAGAG
>CAJXUO010000094.1 GCA_913061425.1 uncultured Lutibacter sp. | reverse complement strand
AGATATATTACTATGCAAAGATATGGATAAAAAAAGGTACTATGCAATACTAAGTACTATATTTTAACATTTATTTAACATTTGAGTAAAATCGAAAAGTTGTTTAATATACATAGTATATTAACTTCTGAAATTATTTTTTTGAAGTTATTATAATTCAAAAAAAACTGTAACTTGTAGGCAAAAACTGAGTTCATAAAATGAAATTTACACCACGAAAAATAAATATTTTTTTATTATTTAAATTACCAGCAGCATACTTTACAGGAATTAGAGTAACCTCTATTTCTAAGGCTCAATCTGAAGTGAAAGTTAAGTTTAGATGGGTAAACCAGAATCCGTTTAAATCAATGTTTTGGGCAGTTCAAGGGATGGCTTCAGAATTGACAACTGGTATTTTGGTGATGCAACAAATTGCTGAAAGCGGTAAAAAAGTTTCGATGTTAGTAACGCGTCAAAAAGGTGAATTTTATAAAAAAGCGATTGGAAAAATCACTTTTAAATGTTTGGATGGAAAAAAAGTGAGTGAAGCAATACAGAAGACTGTTTCAAATGGAGAAGGGCAGGTTATTCATTTAATTTCTGAAGGTTATAATGAACAAAACGAGAAGGTTTCTTCGTTTGAATTTGAATGGAGTGTAAGGCTTAAAAAATAAATTACATAAAAAAAACACTATGAATGCACACGAAATAGATTACGAAATTCACGGAGAAGAAATGCAATATGTTGAAATTGAGTTGGATCCTCAAGAAGGTGTAGTTGCTGAATCAGGAAGTTTTATGATGATGGAAACCGGAATTAAAATGGACACTATTTTTGGAGATGGTTCAGGGCAGTCTGAAAGTATCTTAGGGAAAATATTTTCTGCAGGAAAAAGAATCCTAACAGGAGAGAGTTTGTTTATGACTGTTTTTCATAATGATGGTCAAGGGAAAAAGAAAATATCATTTGCATCTCCATATCCAGGAAAAATAATTCCAATAGATTTAGAAAGTTTTGGAGGTAAATTTATCTGTCAGAAAGATGCCTTTTTATGTGCTGCAAAAGGAGTTTCAATTGGTATTGAATTTTCTAAAAAATTAGGTAGAGGAATGTTTGGAGGTGAAGGTTTTATCATGCAAAAATTAGAAGGCGATGGTTTGTCTTTTTTACATGTTGGTGGAACTGTTGCAAAGAAGGAATTAGCTGCTGGAGAATCATTGAAAATTGATACAGGTTGTTTAGTTGGATTTACTCAAGGTGTCAATTACGATATTGAATTTGTTGGCGGAATAAAAAATACAATTTTTGGAGGTGAGGGACTCTTTTTCGCAACTGTACAAGGTCCAGGAACAGTATATATACAATCATTACCATTTAGCAGATTAGCAGGTAGAATTGCCGCTTCAATTCCAAGGCAAGGAGGAAAAAGCAAAGGAGAAGGTAGTATTCTTGGTGGTATTGGTGATCTTCTAGATGGCGATAACCGCTTTTAATCGCAGTGTGGCAGCCAATTATTTACGAGATCTTAATAGTATTACTTCTCGTTTTCTTTAATATCTTTTACGAACGTATTCAGTCTTTTGCCATATTTTGATGCTTTTATTTTTTTTGAAAGCGAATTGTTTACGGTATCTAACAAAGAGATGTGTGCGTCATATAGTTCTGTCAAAGCAATGTATGGAGCAACTTCACTGTTAGCATTTCTTACAGAAAAATTGGCTGAATACAAATATCTATTTTTTATCAATCGTCGTAAACTTTTATCTGCTTTTTCAATTAACTCATCATCTTTTGTCGCTTGTGCCTCAAAAGTTTCTTTAATTAAATCTAGACGCTTTCCGCTAAATTGATCTGTCATTGATTTGTATTCTTCAAGTAATTTTTGAGCTTTAGATCCAGTAATTATAGCTGAAGTGACAAGCTTATCAAGTTTAGAGTTAATGGTAACAGTTCCTTTTTCACTAAAAAAAGAAATTTTTTCTATTTCTTTTTCTTTCAGTGTTAAATAATAGATTTCGATTTCAGTATTTTCATCTATTAACTCAAAAGTACTTTGTCCAATTAATTGAATAGAGTCCACAGAAGTTAAAATGGTGTCTTGCATTTTTTGTAAATACAATGTCCCTTTTTGCAATCCAGTAATTGTTCCGTTTACAATCATTTTATTGCTACTGTCAGAAGAACATGAAGCAATAAAAAGTGAAGAAATTAATAAAAGTAAAATATGTTTTTTCATGGTTTTTGAATCAGAAAATTGAGAGTGTAAAGGTCTGCTTTTTTAATGTAAAATGTATGGAAATTATGGAGAAACAATTCTCATTAATTCTGTACAAATAATTGCGCCTAAAGTACCAACAGCATACCCAAATACAGCAAGTAATACTCCTACTGTAGCAAGTGATGGGTGGAAAGCTGAAGCAACAATAGGTGCTGATGCAGCACCACCAACATTTGCTTGACTTCCTACTGCAAGGAAGAAATAGGGTGCTCTAATAAGTTTAGCAACTACAATCAATAAAACGGCATGTACTAACATCCAAACAACTCCAATTACAACCAATCCAACATTGTCAAAAATCATTGTTAAATCCATTTTCATACCGATAGAAACAACAAGTATATAGATGAATACGCTACCAATTTTACTTGCGCCAGCGCCTTCAAAATTTCGTGCTTTGCTAAATGATAAAATAATTGCGATAATTGTAGAAATACTAATCATCCAAAAGAAAGAAGAACCTAAAAAAGTCATCGAATTCCGTAAGGTTTCACTTTCTAACCCATTTACAAAATCTTTAAAAAACGGACTTAAAAATCCTGCCGATAAATGAGCAAACCCTACTGTTCCAAACGCTATTGCTCCCATAATCATATAGTCTGTTAAACTTGGGTTTCGTTCTGTATCTGCACTAAATTTTGAAACTTTTTCTTTTAAGGCTTCTATTGCAGAAGTATCTGCTTTTAGCCATTTATTGATGCGATCTTTTTTACCAATACCAATAAGTAATAATGCCATCCAAATATTTGCAACAACAATATCAACAAATACCATTCCTCCATATAATTTTTGATTGTACCCATAAACTTCTAGCATTGCAGTTTGATTTGCGCCTCCACCAATCCAACTTCCAGCAAGTGTTGCTAACCCTCTCCAAACGGCATCTGGACCAGCACCTCCAATAGTTTCTGGTGACACCATCGAAATTAAAAATATGGCGATAGGACCTCCAATAATAATTCCAACTGTACCAGTAAAAAACATGATTAGTGCTTTTGGGCCTAAGTTAAATACGGCTTTTAAATCAAGACTTAAAGTCATTAAAACTAAAGCTGCTGGTAATAAATAGCGACTTGCCATATAATACAAGCTTGAGGAGTGTTTTGTAATTTCACCAACATCATTTGTTGTTTCCCATTCAGGAGCAATCAATCCAAAAGTTGTTAAAAAAGCAGGTAACATATAAGCCACAAATAAGGCTGGAACAATTTTGTAAAATTTAGACCAAAAGCCATTTTTTTTTGCTGATGTATAGAAAATAAATCCTAAACATAGCATTAGAAGTCCAAATACGATTGTGTCATTAGTGAAAAAAGGTGCAGTATCCATTATATTAATTTGATTTCAGCTAATATAACAATTTAACTTAAAAAAGAAAGAGGATAATTTTACTTATCCTCTTTCTTTTTGGGTTGTCTTTTTACATCTTTTAGGCATTTGTTTAACATCCATTCCAATTGACCATTGGTGGATCTAAACTCGTCAGCAGCCCATTTCTCAACTGCTTTAAGCAACTCTTCGTTTATTCTTAGTGCAAATGCTTTTTTCTTTGCCATATTATTTAATAATAAATCATTCTTTTTTAGAATTATCTTCAGTTTCTTTTGCATTTAATGCCGCTCCAAATGCAATTCCAATTGCTGTGCCAACACCAATTCCAATGCCAACGCTTCCAAGTGACGATCCTACCGCAATTCCAACACCAATTCCAAGAGCTATACCTACGCCCATTTTATTTCCTTTCATCATTTATTTTCTTTTTTTTTGCAACTCTTTTTATTATAAAGTAAGTTTAATGCAGTTCCTATTGCAACTCCAGCACCACTTCCAATTGAAAATCCAATTGCAAAATTATCGAGTGCGATACCTAAGGAAATAGTTAAAGCAGTTCCAACTGCAATTCCATAAATTAATCCAAAATTAGTTTTCATTTTTCTTTTTTTACTAAAATATAATATGAATAATAGTCATTAACAAAAATAAGAGAATTTGAATCATAATTTAATAGTTTGATTTTTCTAAGACTACTTTTGATATATGTCCTTCATTATAACCAACGCTGATTACTTTCCAACCATTTTTCGCCTCCATATTTACAGAATCCATAAATAGATCTTCTTTTTTGAATAAACTTTTAGATAAAACTTTATACTGTGTCATAATTCTAATGATTTAGAGTTCCTGTATTTAAAACTGGTGCCACTTCTTTGTCAGAACATAATATAACCATTAAGTTACTAACCATTGCCGCTTTGCGCTCATCATCCAATTCAACAATTTGTTTTTTACTTAATTCTTCTAATGCCATTTCAACCATACTCACTGCACCCTCAACAATCTTATGTCTTGCAGCAACAATTGCAGTTGCTTGTTGTCTTTTTAACATAGCATTTGCTATTTCCTGAGCATATGCAAGGTATCCAATACGAGCTTCTAAAACTTCAATTCCCGCCATAGAAAGTCTTTCAGAAAGTTCTTTTTCTAAAGCTTCGCTTACTTCATTTAGACTCGCTCTTAGTGTTATTTCTTCGACTTCACCTTCGTCTTCAAAATTATCATAAGGATATAAACTCGCTAATTTTCGTACAGCGGCATCTGATTGTACTCTCACAAAGTTTTCGTAATTATCTACATCAAAAGCGGCTTTAAAGGTATCGCTTACTTTCCAAACGAGGATAGTACTAATCATAATCGGATTCCCTAATTTATCATTTACTTTTACGCGTTCGCTATCAAAGTTACTCGCTCTCAGTGATATTGAACGTTTTCTATAAAATGGATTTGCCCAATAAAAACCATTTTCTCTAACCGTTCCAATGTATTTTCCAAATAGTAAAAGTACTTTAGATGTATTTGGGTTTACTAAGAAAAACCCAAGGATTGTAAATAGCATTAATAAGATTGTTGGTAATATGATTAATGGCTTTCCTGTTGGAATCCCATAAATTAAGAGTGCAATAAATCCTAGAAATACGACAAGCATTAGGTAACCGTTAGTCGCTTTTATATTTTTTTCTTGTGTCATAGTGATTTGATTTAATATTAAAATGATATCACAAATATATCAAGTATTTTTTGATATATCCAAATATTTTGTCAATTTTATTTTTAACTTAGCCAAAACAATTAGGAATTATGAAATAAGCATGTTCAAGATTTCATGACCTAAAGGAATGATTAAGAGCGAACAGCATATAACCATTGAATAACAATAAAAACAAACGCATGAAAACAAAATTTATATACCTTTTAGTAATCTTAATTACATTTTCACATCAAGCGAAGGCTTCAAAAATTTGGGGTCCAACAGGACATAGAGTTGTTGGAACAATTGCAGAAGATTATTTAAAACCGAAGACAAAGAGAAAGTTAAAAAAGTTATTGAAGAAAAAATCAATGGCGTTTTTATCAACGTTTGCTGATGAAATAAAATCTGACAGAAAATTCAGGAAATATTATTCTTGGCATTATATCAATATGCCAATGGATTCCAATTATACAGATTCAGAAAAAAATCCCAAAGGAGATTTGTATACTGCAATTGAAACGTGTAAAAAAGTAATTAGCGATGATAACTCAAGTGATGAAGATAAAATATTTCATTTAAAATTGTTAATTCATTTTATTGGAGACTTGCACCAACCTTTACATATAGGTCTTAAGGAAGATAAGGGAGGAAATGATTTTAAAGTTAAATGGCATTATAAAGACACGAATCTTCATTCAGTTTGGGATTCTAAAATGATAAATCAATATGATATGGGATATCAAGAATTGGCTGACAATGCAGATGAGTTGACTAAAGAAGAGGTTGGAAAAATCCAAGAAGGAGAATTAATAGATTGGGTAAATGAAATGCATGAATTGACTAAAAAGGTGTATGTA
>CAJXUO010000093.1 GCA_913061425.1 uncultured Lutibacter sp. | reverse complement strand
AGAGAGGTCTCGTGGGCTCGGAGATGTGTATAAGAGACAGATTATTTACATATAGTAATTGCTCCAACTAAAAATAATGATAGATTGGAATGGTTTTTAGAAAAAGCAACAGAAATTGGCATTGATGAAATTACTCCAATTATTTGTAAACATTCTGAAAGAAAGGTCGTTAAAGAAGATAGATTAGAGAAAGTAATTATCTCGGCAATGAAACAATCTTTGAAATTTCAATTACCTAAATTAAATAGAACAACTTCATTTTCAGATTTCATTCAACAAGATTTTGATGGCGAACTTTTTATTGCGCATTGTGAAGAGACAACTAAAAAGTCATTGAAAAGTGAATTAAAACCAACGCAAAAAATTACGTTATTAATAGGTCCTGAAGGAGATTTTTCTACTAAAGAAATTGAAACTGCCTTATTAAATAAATTCATTCCTGTTTCATTAGGCGAAAGTCGTTTAAGAACTGAAACCGCAGGTATTGTTGCTACTCAAAGTGTCGCATTTTTTAATGAATGATATGAGAACTATTTTTACAACATTTATTTTATCACTTACTTTTGCATTTAGTTATTCTCAAGAAATTGCTATTCTAAAGTATGATGGTGGAGGCGATTGGTATGCAAATCCTACTGCTCTACCAAATCTAATCAAATATTGCAATCAAAATATCCATACAAAAATTGAGTCTAAGCCAAAGACTGTTGAAGTATATAGCGTAGAAATTTTTAATTTTCCAATCGTCTTTATGACAGGTCATGGAAATGTTTTCTTTGACGATACTGCTACTGAAAATTTAAGAAATTACTTAACTTCTGGTGGATTTCTTCACATATCGGACAATTATGGAATGGATGAGTATATAAGAAGAGAATTGAAAAAAGTATTTCCAAAACTAGATTTTCAAGAAATTCCATACAATCATCCAATCTATCATCAGACCTATAAATTTGATAAAGGCATTCCTAAAATTCATGAGCACAACAATAAACCTCCTCAAGGGTTTGGTCTTTTTTATAAAGGAAAATTAATCTGTTTCTATGATTATGAAACTGATTTAAGCGATGGCTGGGAAGATCCTATTGTACACAATAATTCGAAAGAAATAAGACTGAAGGCATTAAAAATGGGTGCAAACATTATCGAGTTTGCCTTTAAAAACTAGTTTTACATAGTTTCTCTTCAGAAAACTTTATATTAGTAGCGTAAACCAACTACTAAATATATGAATCAAGATTTAGATTCGCTTGTAATAAATTTTGACAAAAGCGGTCTTTGGATGCTCAACATTACGTTAGCAATTATTATGTTTGGTGTTGCACTTGGCATTACAACTGAAGATTTTAAACGTTTATTTAAGAATCCAAAAATACTTTTTACAGGAATTTTTTCACAATTCATATTATTCCCTGCACTTACTTTTTTATTAGTGAAGGCAATCAATCCAAGCCCAAGTATCGCTTTAGGAATGTTTTTAGTTGCTGCATGTCCTGGAGGAAATATTTCTAATTTTATGACGCAAATGGCAAAAGGAAATTCTGCCTTATCAGTAAGCCTTACGGCATTTGCTACTTTAGTTTGTTTAGTAATGACACCTTTAAATTTCCAATTCTGGAGCAATCTACATGAACCAACTGCAACCATTTTAAAAGCTATTGAATTAGATCCATTTGTATTGTTTAGATTGGTCTTATTGATTTTAGGAGTTCCGCTAGTTTTAGGAATGATTGTTCGTTGGAAAAAACCAGTAATTGCATTAAAATTAATGAAGTATTTGAAACCCTTATCTATACTTATCTTCTTATTACTGATAGTCATCGCATTTTCACAAAACTTCGAAATATTCTTAAGCCATGTACACTATGTACTCTTTATTGTAATTATTCATAATATCCTTGGATACATCTTAGGGTTTTATTTTGCAAAGTCGATGAAATTAAATTTTCAAAACCGAAAAACATTATCTATTGAAACTGGAATACAAAATTCTGGATTAGGGCTGTTGCTTTATTTTGATTTCTTTTACGGAATAAGCGGTTTAGATTTAGGTGGAATGGCACTATTAGTTGCCTTTTGGGGTGTTTGGGATATTGCTTCTGGTTTACTTTTAGCAACCTATTGGTCAAAAAAAGATGCGCTTAAAACTCTTAAACCCTAATTGTATTTGTATACTTTTTTAAAATATTATATGAAATTAGGTCTATTTTTTTATCATAAAAAAATAGAAGTTATAGGCTTAGAAAACATCCCTAAAAAAGGAGCTATACTGTTTATTAGCAATCATCCAAATGCGCTTCTTGACCCTTTATTAATTGTGACTAACAATACTCGAAGTCTTTATTTTCTTGCAAGAGCAAGTGCATTTAAAAATACAATTGTTGCTCGTTTTCTAAAAACCATTCACATGCTACCAATCTATCGTAAACGTGATGGTGTAAATACAATTGAAAAAAATAAGGCTATTTTTAGAAAGTCTGTTGAAATTATGAATGCTCAAAAAACCTTATTTATTGCTGCTGAAGGAAGTCACAATATACAACGTAGAGTACGTGAATTTAAAAAAGGTTTTGTGTATGTTATTCTTGATACTTTTAAAAAATACCCAGAATTAGACATACAAATTGTCCCTGTTGGTTTGAATTACGACAGTGTAATTAAGTATCCTAGTTCTGCTTCTATTTACTACGGAAAACCAATTAGCGCAAAAAAATACTATGACAAAAATGATTCTTTAAGTACAACTAAACACTTATTGGAAGTAGTTAGAAACAGTATGAAAACACTAACAACTCATATAGAAGATGAAGAAAACTATGATACAATAATTACAAAACTTAATGCTTTAAATGTTAATTATCTCAATCCTATTGAAACAAATAAGGTTATTCATAATTTGGACACTTATACTGAACAAAAATCAGTAAAAAAGAAAAAGAATTTACTCTATTATTTAGTGGTACTTAATAGTTTAATCCCTTGGCTTATATGGAAAAAGGTAGAGAAATCAATTACGGAAATAGAATTTGTTAGTACATTTCGTTTTTCAATTGGAGTCACAATTTTTCCTTTTTTCTATAGTCTTCAAAGTCTCTTAATCAATCATTTTTTCGGTATACAAATGGCTGTTCTATATTTTATTTTGGCTATCATTCTGGGTTTAATTCTAACTAAAACTTCTAAAATATAACCCAATATTTTCAATACACTCATCTAGTTGTACTCTTTCAAAATCAAAAATTTCAAAACCCTTACTTCTTCTGTAAAAACTCCTATTTATTGATAAATATTTGTTATTCTATTATTGCATCTACAATAAATTGATGTACCAACTGTCTAATATTTTTTTCTGATAAATCTTTATTATCCATTGTTGGATATACTCTATTAGAGAGGAAAACATACACTATTTCAGTTTCAGGATCTGCCCATGCATAGGTCCCTGTAAAACCACTATGTCCAAAACTTTTATCAGATGCACATCCACAAGTTGAATCTACATCAGGATCAAGTTGTGGCTTATCAAAGCCTAAACCTCTCCTTACCTTTTTATCTTCAAAATATCGCTTGTTAAATTTATCAATGGTTTCTGACTTTAGATACCTTTTACCTCCATAAAATCCTTTTTGAAGATACATTTGCATCATCTTGGCAACATCATTAGAATTTCCAAAAAGCCCTGCATTCCCACTAACACCATTCATCATTGCGGCTCCCATATCATGTACATTTCCTTGCAAAGTTTGATGTCTATAATACGTATCAATTTCTGAAGGCACTATAATTGATTTATTAAATTTATTTAAAGGATTGTATGTTAAAGTTCTTGCGCCTAAAGGTTTATAAAAA
The DNA here is from genome assembly GCA_913061425.1 of uncultured Lutibacter sp. Classification (GTDB taxonomy): domain Bacteria; phylum Bacteroidota; class Bacteroidia; order Flavobacteriales; family Flavobacteriaceae; genus Urechidicola. The sequence goes on along the minus strand of CAJXUO010000093.1, from coordinate 2,338 downwards.
TACTTATCATTCACATAATCCATTTCTCTATCATATACTTTATAAATATATTTTTTAAACAGATAGAAAACTAATCCGCTGTAACGGTAACTCTCTTCAGTTCTTAAATCAGAATCTGCAATTCTTTTATAAATAGTGTCCGTATACGAATCCTTCAAATACATCTTTTCAGCAACCTTAATTGAATACTCTTTTGATTTTTTCTCTTTATAAAATCCTTCTAATGGTTTTTTAGTCACACTATCCAATGTTTCTAAATAATAAGGAATCCAAGGAATCAATCGTCCATTATGAGACAATGCTTTTTTTAGAGAAATCGTATCTTTATCTGTACCTTTTAAATAGGGAAACATTTCAATAAGTTTAGTATCTAAATCTATTAAACCATTTTCTTCACTTTTCATAATCATAGGTAATCCTCCTAAAATTTTGGTCAATGAAGCCAAGTCATATATATCTGTCAATCTAACTTCTTGCTTCTCATCATACGTATGAAAACCATATTTTTTATGTAAAAATACTTTCCCGTTACGCGCAGCTAAAACCTGTCCTCCTGGAGCCATCTTTTCTTTAATAATAGTACTAAACATTGAATCTATACGTTTCAATTTTTCACTATCCATCCCAACAGCTTCTGGAATTGTATACCCTAATCTTTTTATATCAGTTGATATTAATCCATACCCTTCTGAAAACTCATTTCCAATAGAAACTGGTAACTTTCCATTTGTAGATAAAGCACCAAAAATCATTTGAGCAGAAATTTCTTGTGCTATTTTACTATTCTGATATGATACTAAAACAGCATCTATATTTGTAAAGGTTTTGATTTGCAATAAACTATATGGACTTGCAAAAACATCTAAAATAACGCTATGCTTCCTAGAAATTTCTTGTATCCAAATCAAATCTTTGTCATCAAATTTATAACTCCTCCAAGGACTTATATTCGTTTTGTGATTCCCAATAATCACCAAATCATACGGTTCCAACAAAGCCATTAAACCATCTAATTTATCAGAAGCAATAACATCTATTTCAGTATACTTCTTCAACATTTTTACAAAATCGGTACTATCATCTTTACCTAATTTTACATAGGCTATTTTTTGTTTGTCAAGATTTCGAATTGGAAATATGTTTTGATCATTCTTTAGCAATGTTATTGAATTTTCAACCAATGTTCGATGTAACAAATCATCTTCTATGGTATTAATATCTTTCAATAAATTTTTGATTTCGATAGGTTCGTACTTATCTAAACCTGCCCAATATTTTGTCTTCAAAATCTTTTTAACCGACTCATCTAATCGCTCAATAGTCAATTTTCCAGATCTCAATGCCCTTTTAAAATGCGATACAGTTTTTGGAATATCTAACGGAATATCTAACAAATCATTTCCTGCCAAAATTGCTTGCAAATTTATTTCTGCTGAAGACGCAAAATTTGCAGATGCTTTCATATTCATTGCATCCGTTATAATCAACCCTTCAAACCCAAGTTTCTCTTTCAATAATTTAGTGACAATATTATATGAAAGTGAAGATGGCAAGTTTACATTGAGTTCTAAACTTGGAACACTTAAATGTGCTACCATTACACCTCCTACTCCTGCATCAAATAGTTTCTTATATGGATATAGTTCAATTGAATCTAAACGTTGCTCTGAGAACTCTACAGTTGGCAATGTGTAATGAGAATCTTTTGCTGTATCTCCATGCCCAGGAAAATGTTTAGCACTTGCCAAAACGTTCTCACTTTGTAATCCATTACTAAATGCTATCGCCTTATTTGCTACATTTATATGATTCTCACCAAAAGAACGATTACCAATAATAGGATTATCAGGATTTGTATTTACATCTACTACCGGAGCAAAATTCATGTGAATTCCCATTCGCTTACAATGTTTTCCAACTTGCTTCCCAAATTTCTCAATCAGTTTATTGTCTCTAACTGCCCCTAAAGTCATATTCCAAGGATAACGATATGTGTCTTTTAAACGCATATTTAATCCCCATTCTGCATCAATACCAATCAATAATGGAATATTAGAAATAGATTGATATTTATTTGTTAATTGAGCCTGTTTTATAGGCTGATCTTGTAAAAAAATAAGTGCGCCAACATGATATTTTTTAATTAAATTGGTGATAAACTTCTCATGTTTTTTATCAAGATTAGAATATGCAGCGACCATAAATAACTGACCTATTTTCTCTTCAACAGTCAATGTATCTAAAATGGAATGTACCCATTCTTCTTGTGCTTCATAGTCTTCTGTCGCTAATGGGTCAAAATTTTGAGCATTCGCAAATACTGAAGTGATGAAAACTA
>CAJXUO010000092.1 GCA_913061425.1 uncultured Lutibacter sp. | reverse complement strand
CACCTCTCTATTCGTCGGCAGCGTCAGATGTGTATAAGAGACAGGTAAAGTAATAGTAATAAAATAAAGGTAAAGCAACAGCGTCCATCATAATAAGTTTGTTTGAAATTTACAAAAATAGATATCGAATTTGTGCTAGAGAACCCTATGAATTACCATTAAATGCAGGTTTTGTGTTTTAACTAAAAAACATCTTCCTTTTTCTGAATTGCTGTTCAACAAGCGGAGTGAACTTAAATACCCGCCCTTTCAGTGCTTTGCATTTCTCAAGGGTTAGGCTACTTAAATTATAAACCGCCAACCAAAGTAGGTTTCTAGACCGGCTCGGTGTACTAAAATACAACGTCCCGTAAACAGCTGTTTTAGGCGCTTCTACCAACGCAATAGGATTGTGTGGGTACTTGTTTAGTAAATACCCTCCAAACAAGCAAGATACGCTTACTTCGTTCTCTTTATATTCAGGAGGGGGATTATTGTTCTTGTTACAATGTTTCTCTATTATTGAATGTAGAAAATTCGTACTTGTTGTGTGATTGGCTTTGTCAAACTCCTTTACTTGCATTGTTCTTACATTGTTATTGATGTCTATAAAAGGAAAAATATTTGCACCTGTACGGTATCCGTTTACAACTGTTCAAAGTCTGTAAAGCGTAATCACTTCCTCAATGTCATTTACTTCAAAAGGAAAGGGTATTCGTGTGAGCAAGTTTTGAATAAATACATTTTTCTCATATCCTGAAAGTGTTTTCTTGAGCACTTCATAAGGAATAAATGTAAGCTTCGGTTTTGTGTACTGATTCTTTTTGAATTTTGGTATATAAGCCTTCCTATTACCAAAACTTTGCTCTAGGTCGAGATCTAGTTTCTTGGTTAATTAATATTCATTGTTCGTTTCTTTCTATACGTATCTCGCACTCGCTTTTGGGGTTCCACAACCTGCTCCATAAAAATAAATAGGAGTAACCTCATTTTTAATATTAATTAACTGAAACATATTTATAATTCTATTTGTCAATTCCTCTTCAGGAATAACCGCAGGGTTTAAGCCTAAAGTTCGTACTCTACATACTTCATTTTTATCTTTATTTATAGCATCCAATCTGCTTTGGTAGAGCCGCCAGCTGCAATTAAAATCATACGATACTCTCTTTTTACCAAAGATAAAATAAGAAAACTCATATACAATAGTATTTAAAACTTCAATCGTTTTCGTTTAAAAAACATTTCATAATATCCGTTGGACTGCTTCAATTTTTTGACTCTGACTCTGACTTTGTCTTAGTTTCACTTTTAGTTTTTCGTTGTTCAATGTAAGTACTATCATTTTTTATTCAATTGATTATTGTAAATTTACGCAAAATTATAAAAAATGTTTTTTTTAAAGAAAAAGGAGATTCCGTTACATGATTTTTTTCCTGAAGGATTTGTAGATATTCATTCTCATTTACTCCCAGGGATTGATGACGGAGCAAAAGACATAGACGATTCAATCAATTTGATTCAAAAAATGTCTTCTTACGGAATTAAAAACTTCATTACTACTCCTCATATTTTGGGTGATGTGTATCCAAATACCCCTGAAATCATAAAAAGGAAGCTCAAAGAAGTTAAAGACGAATTACTAAGAAGAAATATTTTAGATATTACTATTGATGCCGCAGCAGAATATATGATGGATGAGCAGTTTTCTGCAATTCTAGAAAAGAATGAAGAAATTCTAACTTTAAAAGACAACCTTGTCCTTGTTGAAATGTCTTATTTTAGTCCTCCAATTAATTTGTACGACCTATTATTCCAATTACAATTAAAAGGCTATAAACCGATCTTGGCACATCCTGAAAGATATAATTCGTATCATACTAATTTTCAAAATTACTATACATTGAAAAGAGCAGGTTGTTTATTTCAATTAAATTTATTGTCATTAACAGAACAATATGGCAAACATGTACAAAAAACAACTGAAAAACTTTTAAAAGAAAATATGTACGATTTTGTAGGTACAGATACACATCATCAAAATCATTTACAGTTGCTGCAGAAAGTAAGTACTAAAAAGAATTTAAAAAAAATTGAGCAATTATTATTGAAAACTAAACAGTTTTTAAAGTAGGATTTAAATTGTTACTTTTACTTTGGCTTCGTTTTTCGATGTTCCTTATTGTTTAAATGAGAAGCGATGCACGATCTTAGTTTTTCATTATTATTTATTTTGTATCCGTTATTTTAGAAGCGATTGACGATTATGATTTATACAGTAGCATATCGTAAATAAAATCAGAATCTAAAACTGACCTATTTTATTTTGTAAATTCGATTTCTATGAAACGGTAAGAAACCAAAGAGCTTGCGGTCTGGATTCGATAGTGAAATAGAACGTAGAATTCTAGCCTACCAATAGGTAAATCGCGTAGCGAAAAAGTGAGTCTTGATTTTTTGAATACTTTTTGATCAATCAAAAAAGTAGTAGAATCAAACCTCAACAGGCTGAATTAAACAAGAAAACATCATCTATTTAGATTTTATAAATGTTCGTTGATCGATATCCATTTTTCGATGTTCGATAAACGATTGAAAGAATTAGTCTTCTTTACCTCATTGACATTGTCTTAGTCTTTACTATTGCATTGACTTTAACATTGACTTTGTATTCGTTTTACAATCTTCTATAAATGATTGACGAAAAGTAATAAACGATTGGAGTCTTGTTTTCACATAAAAAAAGGAAGCAAATGGCTTCCTTTTTTTAATACTATTTAAAAATTTTCTTGTACCAAGGTTTTTTAACTTCCTCAATATACGCATTTCCGTAGCCATAGCCATAGCCATAGCCATAGCCATAGCCATAGCCGTAGCCGTAGCCTCTAGTCATGTCTGTATCATTTAGAACTATCGCCATATTCGTTAATTTTTGCTCTCTATATAAAGTCTGTGCAACATTCAACATACGTTTATCTAGATAATTAGCTCTTGTTACATACATGGTCATATCTGCATATTTAGACACTAGTAAGGTATCTGCAACTAAGTTCACAGGAGCTGTATCTACAATAATAAAATCATAGTCTTTTTTAACTTCATTAAATAATTCTTCAACCCTCGAACTTAAAAGTAATTCAGCAGGGTTTGGAGGAATCACACCCGAAGAAATAATATCTAAGCCTTTCATTTCCGGAATTGAAAATTTCATATCCGTTAAATTCAACTCATTATTTGTAATATAGTTGGTAATCCCTTTTCTATCTGCTACTCCCAAATATTCTGTTATTTTAGGTGCTCTTAGATCTAGTCCTAATAATAGTACTTTTTTATTTGATAAAGAGAGTGCTGCAGCTAAATTAACAGCTACAAAAGATTTCCCTTCCTTACTTGTTGTCGATGTTATAAAAATAGTTTTCCCAGAAGCATCCGCTTTATTTGGCAACATAAAATCTAAATTGGTCCGTATCAATCTAAACGCTTCTGCGACACTTGTTCTTGAATCATTCCCTATCACAATTTTAGAATCCGAATCAGAATGAGGAATATCTCCTATAAACGGTATGGTTGTTAAATCTTCAATATCTTTTCTAGAATGAACTTTCGTATCTAATAAATTCTTCAAATACACAACCATAAAAGGAAGTAACACCCCTACTAATAATGCTGCTAGATAAATAATTTTCTTTTTTGGGGCAACAGGAGTATTAGATCCATACGCAACATCAATAATTTTTGCATTAGGGACGGTAACCGCCAAAGAAATCGCTGTTTCTTCTTTTTTCTTTAACAAATAAGAATACAATTCAGAATAAATTATATTTTGTCTTTCTATATCAATCATATCTCTTTCAATAAGTGGTATCATAGAGATTTTTGAAGACACTTTTTGAGCTTCGATATTCAATTGACCTAATTGAATTTCTAGTGATTTTTTTAGATTTCCTAAACTAGATAATAAATTTTCATTTAAAACCGTAATCTGACTTTGTATTTCAATTAATTGCGGATTTCGAACCCCTGCCGTCACCAGTAATCTGTTTTTATTTAAGACCAGTTCATTGTATCTTTCAATAGCTGAAGTAATGCTTAGATCTGTAAAACCTAAATTTGTTGGCAATACATCATTATCTAGAGACTGTTTGCTTAGTTTTTTTTGTATCCAATTCGCTAAACTTAACTGACTTTGTATACCAACTATTTTTTGATTGTTTACAGAAACTGCTTCTAAAGCCAATTCTCCTTCTGCTGATAAGCCTGTAATACCAAACTTGGTTTTATAGTCTTTAACATCGTCTTGTACAGTAGATAAATAGACTCCTATCGTTTTTAATCGATCTGCAATAAATTCTTTTGTTTTTTCAGAAACAATATTCTTGTCATTAATGGCATCTATATTATACTGCCTTACCAATTCATTTAAAACATCCTCTGCTTTTGTTTTAACGGCATCTTGCAATCCAATCTTTAATACACTTGATTGTTTATCGATCGCTGATACTGTAATTCTACTTTTGTAACTATTAATTAATTTATTTCTTCCTCTAATGCTAATCATTATTTCAGTACTAATGTCTTTTCTGGAAAGATTAGAAGCGATTACTTTAAACTGACCTATTTTACTATCAATAATCTCATCAAGTTTTGAGGATTCAATTAATTCACCTTCGATATCCTTAAAGGCAATATTGTTTTCATCCAATATAGAAATTACAAAAACAGTATCTTTTTCTATAAATTTTACGTCTTTGTTTATAAACTCTAAGACGATAGGGCTTTGTTTATAAGCTTCACTTTTCTTTATTCTTCCTTCTATAAAATAGGAGGTTCTAAGATCTAAAGCATCTACTACATTACCAATAATTTTTCTGGATTTTAATATTTCTATTTCATTATCTGGATTGTTCGCAGAACCACCACCAATAATACCTAAATCTTCGAAAGCTGCCAATTCAGCAGAAATACCCGATTTTTTATTATCCTTGATCATTATAGATGTTGAGGCACTGTATTGTGGTGTGGCATATCTTAAATATAGAAATGCACCTGTTAATGCTAGGATCGCTCCTATTACAAACCATTTCCAATGGATCAAATATTTACCTAACTCGTCTCTAAGGTTTATCGTATCGTTATTTTCTAATTCCTGATTAGAAAATGAATTTCCTTTGGGTTCTTGCATTTTTTATCTTGTTATAAGGGTAATCATAGTTATGATCAAACCGGTAATAGAAATAAACAAACTAGTGTTCGAATTTGACGAAGCAGATTGCACTCTGGCATAATTTGGTTCTACATACACCACATCATTTTGTTGCAAATAGTATACAGGCGAGGTCAATATTTTATTAGAGCGTAAATCGACTCTGTATTGTACTTTTTTATTATTTTCTTCTCTTATAATTAAGATATTATCTCGTTGTCCCGAAATATTCACATCTCCTGCCAATGCCAATGCATCTAAAATGGTAATTCTTTCATTTGGAATATTATAACTTCCTGGCATTCGAACATCCCCCAATATGGAAATTTTATAATTCGCAATATTAATATTAATATTGGGTTCTTTAATATAATCTGGAGATAACTTATTTTTCAACAGCGCTATCGCTTCATTACGTGTTAAACCGCCGATTTTAATTTTCCCCAAAACAGGGAATTCAATTTCACCTTTGGTATCTACTAAATAGGCTTGCTGCTGTGCTATCCCAATCGCTTTATTGGAAGAAGTTGAATAGGTAACCGCCGACAAATTAAAAGGCCGTACCGCCTCTATATCCAAAGCAGTAATGGTAATCTGTAATAAATCATCGGGCTTGATAACGGTTTTATAACTATTAGAGACTTTTGCTTGGTTTATTTCGTCATTTTGAAAATATACAATGTCTTTTTTAGAAACACAGGATGAAAAGGCGGTTATAAGTGCAATAAATAATACTATTTTTTTCATTTTTTTTTCATTTTTTTTTACGAAATTAATGTAAAATACGAAGAATAACTAACTTTATTTAATTTTTCAAATTTAGTGAATTAGAAACAACACAAAATGACCCGTACTCACTTTTACAACAGCAAGAGAAACCTTTTAGGAGGCTTTCGAAACTGGTTAGAGTGGAAGAGCCACAAAAAAAGGCCTACATCACTGTAAACCTTGTCTTAATTAGTGGACCCAGAAGGGCTCGAACCTTCGACCCCCTGATTATGAGTCAGGTGCTCTAACCA
>CAJXUO010000091.1 GCA_913061425.1 uncultured Lutibacter sp. | reverse complement strand
GATGTAGAGAGGTCTCGTGGGCTCGGAGATGTGTATAAGAGACAGCCATAAGCCAATGCTGCTGCAGTAGGCTCATTGATAATTCTACTTACTTTTAATCCTGCAATCTCTCCCGCTTCTTTAGTTGCTTGACGTTGTGCATCGTTAAAATATGCTGGAACTGTTACTACAGCTTCTGTTACTTCATGACCTAAGTAATCTTCAGCAGTCTTCTTCATTTTCTGTAATACCATTGCTGATATTTCTTGTGGCGTATACAAACGACCATCAATATCTACTCTTGGAGTATCATTATCTCCTTTTACAACTTTATAAGGTACACGTTTGATTTCCTTCGAACATTCAGAGAATTTATTCCCCATAAAACGCTTGATAGAATATACTGTTTTTAAAGGATTTGTTACTGCTTGTCGCTTTGCAGGATCACCAACTTTTCTATCGCCACCTTCAATAAATGCAACAATAGAAGGCGTAGTTCTTTTACCTTCTGCATTAGGTATTACAACTGGCTCATTACCTTCCATTACAGAAACACAAGAGTTTGTTGTACCTAAATCAATTCCTATTATTTTACTCATAATTTATTTTATTTTATAATTGTGTTGATTATTTTTTCCAATCGATAACCATAAGACAATCTTTATGCCAACAGATATTTTATGTCATGTTGTCATATTCATTCACTTTCAACTTAAAAAAGTGTCATCCTTTTTTATAAAAACATATTATTTGACATATCCTTTTACTTATATCATATATTAGCCGCATAAAAACGACCCAACTAAAATGGAATGTATTTCAGTATTTGATATGCTTAAAATAGGGATTGGACCCTCTAGTTCGCACACTTTAGGTCCATGGAGAGCTGCTGAACGATGGATTAAACATCTTAAAGATAATTTACTCTTTGACAAAATTACACACGTTAAAGTAGATTTACATGGTTCTTTATCACTCACAGGAAAAGGACACGCAACAGATCTAGCCGTTATTTTAGGCTTGTCTGGTAAAGATCCTGAAACGATGCCTGTAGATACTATTGATTTGATTATTAAAGAGGTTAAAGAATCCAATCAATTGAAGTTTGACAATCAAAAGAATATTAATTTTAATAGTTCAGAATCTATTATTTTTAATAGAAATTTTCTTCCATACCATTCAAATGGAATTAAGTTTACAGGTTTTGAAGGTGCCACTGAAATATCATCAGAAGTATACTATTCTATTGGTGGAGGATTTGTAGTACAAGAAGAACGAATAATTTCTAAAAAGAAAGATAAACTTTATAATGCTTTTCCATTTCCAATCCAAACGGCAAAAGAATTAGAGGAGTATTGTAAAAAAGAAAATACGCCAATTTCTGAGATTGTTTTAAAAAACGAACTCTCATTAAGATCTGAAAAAGAAATTGACAGTGAACTTTTACGCATTTGGGATACAATGCTTGAATGTATGTATCTTGGATGTCATACCGAAGGAACTTTACCTGGAGGTTTGAATGTAAGAAGAAGAGCATTTGATATACATCAAAAATTAAAAGGTGAAACTCCATATTCAAATCCACAAGAATGGATTATTTCCATAAGAAATACAGAAGTGAAATTTAGACAAATTCTAAAATGGGTGAGTTGTTTTGCGCTAAGTGTTAATGAAGTAAATGCTTCTTTAGGACGTGTTGTTACTGCACCTACAAATGGAAGTGCTGGAGTAATACCTGCAGTATTAATGTATTACTTGGTGATTGAAGATCATGCCGCCAATTTTAATCATATTAAAAAATTCTTACTCGTTGCAGGAGAAATAGGAAGTATTGTTAAAAAAGGGGCTACAATATCTGCTGCAATGGGAGGTTGTCAAGCAGAAATTGGTGTTTCATCAGCAATGGCTGCAGGCGCTTTAACCGAATTACTTGGCGGAACTCCTGAACAAGTATTAATGGCTAGTGAAATAGCAATGGAACATCATCTCGGCTTAACGTGTGATCCTATTGGAGGTTTAGTTCAAATACCTTGTATAGAACGCAATGTTATGGGAGCAATAAAGGCTATTAGTGCTGCTGAATTGGCTTTAGAATCTGATGTGAAAAATGCAAAAGTTCCGTTTGATAAAGTAATCTCTACTATGTGGAAAACTTCACTAGATATGAATACAAAATATAAAGAAACTTCGGAAGGTGGATTAGCGGTAAGTGTAAATATTTCAGATTGTTAAAAAAATAATTTTCAAAAACGAATATTATTTTTTATCTTTGAGAAGGTTTGTATACAAAAAGCCAAGTATTAATTTGTAAAATCAACACCAATGAGTAAATTTGACGAAAAAGTAGCCCTATACAAAAAGTTTATGGATGATAGAGATCTAAGATCTAATTTAGATTTATTAACTGCTGTAACTAAAGGATTAGGGCCATCTATCTATAAAGCAGATGCTGAAACTGTTTCTGGTACTGATGCAAAAGAACTTGTAACTGTTAAAAAAAAATTTTTAATGAAAAAACTTGGGCTAACTGATAGTCCTGCTTTAGATGCTGGAATTGAAGAAGTAATTGAACGAATTGGAAAATCAGAAAGAAAAAAATATAGAGCAGTAGTTTATTATATGCTTATGAAAAAATTTGATAAAGAGTCTGTTTACGGATTCTAAACAGTTTTTTTTAATTTTATTACAAAAAGCCAACTCAATGAGTTGGCTTTTTTGTTATATCTATACTAACTTATCGTGTAAATACTAACTCCGTATCAGTTGATAGATTATCATCATACCTATACCTTTCAGTATCAAAACCTTTAAGTCCTTCAATAGTTTCAACATCATTCTCTATGATATAACGAACCATATAACCCCTTGCTAATTTTGCGAAAAAACCTATCGTTTTTAACTTCCCATCTTTATAATCTTTAAAAACGGGTGTGATAATTTTAGTTTTTAGTTCTTTTGGCTTTAAAGCCTTGAAATATTCATTACTTGCAAGGTTTACAAATAATTCATCTTCACTTAATTCTTCATTCAAACTGTGTGTTATAGCGCTTCCCCAAAACTGATATAAATTATCTTTACTACCTACTTTCAATTTTGTTCCCATTTCTAATCTATAAGCTTGCATTAAATCCAATGGCTTCAACAGTCCATATTGACCTGAAATAATACGTAGTTTATCTTGCAATTTCGGAACTTTATTTGATGATAAACTCATTACGTCCAAACCACGAAAAACATCACCAGAAAAAGCATAAATAGCTTGTTTAGAATTCTCTAAAGTAAATGGCAAGCTCCACGTTTGATTTCTCTCAAAATTTAGTTGTCCTAAATTATCAGATACGTGCATGAGTTTAGAAATTGAATTCGCTGATTTCTTTTTTAAGATACTACTCAGTTTTTCTGCTTCTTTTAAAAACACTCCGTGTGTATGTAAAGTTGTAGGTGCAGCAGTTTCAAAGTTTAGAGATTTTGCAGGTGAAATAACTATTTTCATTGGTGATTATTTATTACTTATAATGAATAGTAAAAATACAAATTAAAAGAATATTACAATAAAATATAGAGTGAATATATGTAGTGTATATATTTACACCTTGGCAGTAATTGAAAAACGAAATAGACAATAAAGATATGGCATGATAGAAAAATAGAAAACCCGTTATTAAACTATTTAGTTTTGAAACTTAGAAGGACGTATTTTCAATCAAATGCTTACACCTTCTGGTTCACAGTATAGTTTCGCCATTTCTCAAGACATTGTAGGATATCTTCTGGAATTTCAGAATTGAATTGCATAAACTTTCCAGTTGTTGGATGCGTAAAACCTAATGTTTTTGCATGCAAGGCTTGTCTTGGCAAAACCTTAAAACAATTATCTACAAACTGCTTGTATTTTGTAAACGTAGTCCCTTTTAAAATTCCATCACCTCCATAACGTTCGTCATTGAAAAGCGTGTGTCCAATATGCTTAAAATGTGCTCTAATCTGATGTGTTCTACCAGTCTCTAACTTGCACTCTACTAGAGTTACATAACTAAAACGTTCTACAACTTTAAAATGCGTTACTGCGTGTTTACCAAAATCGCCTTCTGGAAAAACATCCATTTGTAACCTGTTCTTTAAACTCCTTCCAACATGACCTTGGATAGTTCCTGATTCTTGTTCAAGATTTCCCCAAACCAAAGCATAATACAAACGCTCTGTAGTTCGGTCAAAAAATTGTTTTGATAAATGCGCCATTGCAAATTCTGTCTTAGCTACAACCAAAATTCCACTTGTGTCTTTATCAATTCTATGAACTAATCCTGGACGCTCATTACTGTTATTAGGTAAATTCTCTATATGATGAATTAATGCATTTACCAATGTTCCCGAATAATTTCCATGTCCTGGATGCACAACCATTCCTGCTTGCTTATTGACTACAAGAACGTCATCATCTTCATATAAAATATCAATTGGAATATCTTCTGCAACCAATAAATTTTCATGTGGTGGATGCGCTAAAACAACACGAACGACATCCTTTGGTTTTACTTTGTAATTAGATTTTACAGCAATATCATTCACCAAAACATTTCCAGCTTTGGCTGCCTGCTGAATTTTATTTCGAGTTGCATTTTCAACAAAATTCATCAAAAACTTATCAACTCTCAAAGGCTCTTGACCTTCATTAGCCACATATCTAAAATGCTCATATAATTCTTCCTGCTCAAGTTCTTGCTCAGGCCCCTCTTCTTTTATCATATTCTTTTGAATTTAGCGATCTTTTCCGTCACCTAATTTTAAATCTATTACTGAGTTTTTCGGCAATTTACTTCCCGTTTTTACAACTTTTCCTTTATGATACAATCCACGTACTACGTCTTTAGCAATGTCTAGAACATACTTTGGATTCTTTCCTATTCTAAATCCAAGTGCTTTTAAAACTGTTTCAGCATTTCTACGTGACTTCTTTAAAACATTTGGCAATTGAATATCTTGATACGTAGCTCTGTTTATTTTTAAATATATTTTTCTGTTCTCTTTTACAAAATCTCCAGTTTCAGGATCTTGTTCAATAACAGATAAAGGTGGGTACATAGGATTATAATTAGTAGAGTCTAAAATTTTAAATTCTAAATCTAACTCGTCTAATTTTATCTTTACTTCTGATATGGTTAATTTTGATAAATTTGGGACTTGAATTTTTTGACTGTGATTTGTAGATAAATTCAGCCACAGCATTAATAAAAATATAAAAATTAGTAATACAATAGCAGCAGAAACTAATTGTCTTATAAAGGTTTTACTTTTTACAAAATTTAATAAACTCATATCATTTTTGATTTTGACAAAGATATAAAACGTAATTGTATGTAGTAAAATTATATTTTATTTTATTAAAAAGTAAAAAAACATCTATACTACTGCTTTCAATGATAATTTTTTTAACTGCTCAGTAAAATCATCAGGATTACTTATATATTTAATATTTGAAGATACATATTTAGCATCATAGTTTCCTGAAACAAAAAAAGCAGCATCAATTTTATGAGCTTTAGAAGTGAAATTCGCAAAATACTTTTCTTTCTTTGGTGCTACAAACATTGTGAAAAAGGCTTTTGCTTTAGTCAATTCCTGTAGTTTATCTAAGTTAACTATGGGCACATTTTGTCCTAAATAATAAACTCTCCACCCTGATTTTTTGGCAATGTATGATGCCAATATTAATCCTATTTCATGACTTTCTTCTTCCGGTAGAAGCAAGATGATTCTTGGTGCTGAGTTATCAGGATTATTTAATAAGTCAATTGCTGAAATTATTTTCTGACGAATCAAATTAGACATGAAGTGTTCTTGCGAAGGAATAGTTTTATTAGTTGTCCATAACAATCCTACTTGATTTAAGAATGGATAAATCAAACTTATCATAGTCGTCAGTAATCCATTTTTCATGACATTTTTTTGAAATACTTGCTCAAAAGCATTTTCATCCATATCAATCATGTATAATATTAACCTGCTAATGTCATCTTCAAACTTATCTGAATAATTAAATTTAAAATTTAGAATCAGTTCATTAAATTCATCTACATTTAAGTTATCTATTTTAGAAATGCGATAGTTATTATTCAATAAAATTGAAATATTTAATAATTTCCGAACTTCTTCATCTGAATAAAAGCGAATATTTGAATTAGTACGGCTTGGTTTTAAAAAACTATATCTTCTTTCCCACACTCTTAATG
>CAJXUO010000090.1 GCA_913061425.1 uncultured Lutibacter sp. | reverse complement strand
TCTACACCTCTCTATTCGTCGGCAGCGTCAGATGTGTATAAGAGACAGCTGTTATCAAAATCAAATTGGTAGGATAGCCCTACTCCTTGCGTATACCCTTCTTCTTCTTCAGTATACTGAATTTCATTTTGACGATTAAACACTGTAGAGCGTAAAGAACCTTCTTCGTTTAATAAAAATTCTACTTTCACTTCACCTTTAACCGCTTGTTGTTTTGAACCAACAGGTACACCAACAGAACCATCAATCAAAATTCTATCATTCAGTTTTGTTTCAACTGTTATTCCTACTTGATCATCAGTATTTAAATTATCAATTTGAGATTTATTAGAACCAATATTGTAATCAATACCAAACTTAATTTTATCGTTTTCCCCACCAATAATACTTGTAATAGCACTCGATAGAAGTAATTCTCCTGTTTCAGAAGCAAATAATGATAAACCATCATCAAAAATATCTTCTCTATAAAAACTTCCTAAAACCAATAAAGAAGTAAAGTGTTTTAACTTTTCATTTTCATCATTATTTTGATTTATTTTGAAATTTAATTCAGAATTTAAATCGGAACCTGCATCTGGAATAATGATGTCATATTCTTTTTGAGAATTATATAATTCTCCAGTAAATTTCGCTACTAAATCAATTGGAATATCTCTATTTGTCGTAATGTTTTCTAGAATAGATTTAGGATTTGCATTCACTCTATAAATCGTTTCTATATTTAATTCTGCAGTATATGGGCTTCCATCCCATGAAACTACTCCTCCTTTAACTGCAACGAATTTTTTATTTATAAAGCCACCATATTTAAAATCATAAGTACCATTATCAATAACAAAATCTCCAAACATATTAAACTTCCCATTGATATCAATTTCAATACGCAAATCTCCTGTTCCGCTTCCTTTCAATGCACTTCCTGTAGATTTATCCATTATCATTTCAACAACAGCATCTTTGGTAACTTGTAAATCAAAATTTAAAGACAATCCTTTAAACCTATCCAACAATAATTCTCCTGGCAATTCAAATTCCTCATCCTTTTCTTTATCGGTAACAAAGGTTACCAAACTATTATTTGAGACTGTTTTCACATCACTTAATGGAATTACAAAGTGAGTTCCTTTATTTGTTTTACCATTTACATCTATTGTTAAGTCATCAGTA
This sequence comes from uncultured Lutibacter sp., assembly GCA_913061425.1. GTDB lineage: Bacteria > Bacteroidota > Bacteroidia > Flavobacteriales > Flavobacteriaceae > Urechidicola. Next base: position 5,040 of record CAJXUO010000090.1, on the reverse strand, counting down.
AATCCAATAATTGTAGCATTACCATCAATAAATCCTTTTCCATAATAAAGCTCATCATCGGTTTCTTCTGTATTTAAAACAAGTAAATTTTTAGTATTCAAACTCAAGTCTAATCTCCAATCGCCAAATTTATAATGTTTTATACTTCCTAGTAAAGATGCTCTTGTTTTTTCTGCCGTATCAAGTAGTGTTAAATCAACTATATCAAACGTTTGATCTCGCAATTCTAAAACTGTTGTTCCTTCAAAATCATAATCAACATTTAAATATGGAAACGCTATTCCGGCTGAATCTAAAAACAATTCACCTATCATATTCGGATTTTCCAAAAAGCCTGTAAGTTTCGCATTACCATAAATAAAACCTCGAATATTAGTAAAGTTTTCTCCACCAATTGGATCTAATAAATCCAATTTAAACTTTTCAAAATCAACATCTAAATCAAGTGTTGGATTGCTAGTAGACAAATCGATAGTTCCTGTAGCCAATAAGTTTTTTACATTTTTATTTTCAACAGTTACCGCTACATCAAAATTTCTGACAGAATTTTTACCTTTCATATCAACTTTCAACTTCCCTTGATATGAATCATTTACAAAAAAGTCTTCTACTGTAATATTGGCAATAGGCAAGGTTAATGAATCGCTTTGAGTGTACTTAACATCACCATTGATTAATCCAGCAAAACTCCAGTTATCACTATCTGGTGTAATCCCTGCTAAATTTACGTTTTCAAAATTAAAATTCAAATCTTTATTGTTTTCGTTAACAATAGATCCAAATAAGTTGATTTTTTGTTTTCCAGAAGTAATATCAAATTCTTGAATATCAAATTCTTGGAATTTATTATCAAATACAACTTTGTTCTTGTTATTATCTTCAGAATTTATAAACCATTTTATGTTTTTATATTTAAAGTCTGATTTATTTAAACCAACAATAGACTTCGTATCCGCATTAATAGTATGGTAAAACCCAAGATTGTAAGATTCAGTATTTTCTTTCCCTCCAACAAATTCAGTTCTAAAAAATAACGTATCGTTTATTGTTTTGTTTACAAGGTTCAAATCTGCAATGTCGTAATATTTTGAATTGATCTTGTTTACTGATAACTGTGTGTTAAATAATGGATTTTTATTATCTATTTGTAATCTGATATCATCAATAATCACCTTGTATGCGTCAATTTTTGGAGAACGTACATTTAGTTTAAATCTATTGTCATCAGAGTTTATTGACCCACGAATTGAAGTGTTGGCACCCAAAATAACTTCTGGATAAAAAACTTCAACAATTTTATTATAAATTTTAAAATTAAAATCTAAATATTGGCCTGAAGAAACTGAAAAAGGATTGTAATTAGCATAGACGCTTCCTATAGAATTTTTAGTTAAAGACCCAAGTTCATCAAACTTAAAAACACCTTCTAATTTTCCATTTATGATATCAGATGAATTAACAGTTATTGTTCTAACACTATTATCAAATGCGGAATTGACATTAAAATCTTTAAAAAAGTAATTATCATTCTGATTGGTGTAAGAAGCGTTTTTAAATGAAATATTCCCTGCTAAATCTTCAATTGAATTTCCAACCAAATTAATATCGAGAGTACCTTTTAGAATAGCAATAGAATCTCTCGTAAATAAATTTAATGTATTAAAATCTGCATATTCAACTTGCGTTTTAAAATCAAATTTATAGATATCTGTTGATAGGTCAGCAAGACCGTCAAATTCTAGTTTTAAGTTTTCATCTTTAGAAATTAATTTTCCATTGAATTTCTTATTTTGAAACTGTCCATTTATATCAATATTTTGATAGGTATAGTCTTTATATTGGTGCTTATAGATCTCACCAACTATAGAGGTGTTTATTCCGTCTAAAGTAAATCCTCTTCCATCAATATCAGCCTCTAAAGACAACCTACCTATTAGAGAATCTTTAGCAAATTTACCCAGTTCAAAATCTATAATCTTCAAATGCCCTTTATATGAAGCGTTATCAATGTCATCAATATTTGTCAATTTTAAATCAGAAATTGCGGCTCCCAAATCAGTATTCATTTGAATTTGAGCATTGATGAGTTCTGAAGTAATATATATGTTTCCGCTAATTGTAAACCTTCCTAATTTTTTAAAAACTGACGGCAAAGAGTTTTCTAAAATATTTGGTAAAAGTTTTTTTAGGTGATTATAATCTGATGTTAAATTATCTAATTTTGCATTTACCGAAAACCCTTTTTCTGTATTCAAAGCATTTACAAAATGAAGGTCTCCCACAACTCTAGATTTTAAATCAGAATTTAAGTTCATGTCTATTGCAACAAAATCATTTAAAGTACCTTTAAGTTTGGTTGTGAAATGCAACACATCATTTTGCCCAAATTCATTATAAAACTTATTTAAATCTGTCATAGAGACATCTGCTTCTTTAACTACTGCATCAAATTTTACTTTATTATTAAAATCTGAAAAAGAGCCATTTCTATAAAAAATGATATCCGTAAGAACACTTGAAGTTTCAGTTTTTAAAATTGTATTTAACAACTTCATTTCTTCTTGAGTATACGTGAAATCTGATGTTAGATCTTGAACTTCTATACCATGATTTTCAACAAAATTCAACTCTTTTATGTTACCATAAATATTCGGGCCAAGGATTTTAAAATTATATATATCACCCTTTATATTTTTAAATGTCACCGCTTTTTCTCCAAGTACATTTTCATCGTAAATAATAAGATTCGTGTTTTCCAAATGGATAACTGCAGATGTTAATAAAAAACCTGAAGGACTATCATCTTCATTTTCGTCATCAAACTTATCCGTGAAAATAGCAAAAGCACTGTCATCTTCTCCTTCGTAAGTTCTAATTATAAAGTTAACTCCTTCAAGATATATATCGTCAAACTCAAGTTTGTTTTGAAGAATTTCTCTATAACTAAAAATTGATGTTGATAAACTTCTAACATTTATCAATGAATCTAGATGGTGATCCTTTATTTCAATATCTTTAAGTTCTATACTTCCAAGAAATGACAAGTCAACTTTATTAATTACAATATTGGTTTTAAAAGTATCATTTAAATAATTAGTAGCCATTTTACCAAGGCGCGTTTGCACTGCAGGAATAGACAATAAAATGATTGTCAAAACCAAAAACAACGCAAGTGCGAGTAAAAACCTGAGTACTATTTTTTTAATTCGTTTGATAAACTTTAACTTTGCAATATTAATGGCAATTTCCGTGCCTTATTTATGTTTTGATGAACGAAAAATTAATTTATATTCTCGGTATTGAATCTTCTTGTGATGACACAAGTGCCGCTGTATTATGCAATGGAAAAATACTCTCTAATATTGTAGCAAACCAAGATATCCATACAGCCTATGGAGGCGTGGTACCAGAATTAGCTTCACGTGCACATCAACAAAATATTATTCCAGTAGTTCAGCAGGCAATTCAAAAAGCAAATATCGACAAAAATCAGTTAAATGCCATAGCTTTTACCCAAGGACCTGGATTAATGGGTTCATTACTTGTTGGAACATCATTTGCTAAATCATTTGCTATGGGTTTAAACATTCCTTTGATTGCAGTAAATCATATGCAAGCACACATTTTAGCGCATTTTATTGATGCTGAAAATCAGCAGAAACCACCCTTCCCATTTTTATGTTTAACGATAAGTGGAGGACATACACAAATTGTGAAAATTTCTGATTATTTTAATTTTGAAATTTTAGGTGAAACTTTAGATGATGCTGTTGGCGAGGCGTATGACAAATCTGCAAAAGTTTTAGGATTACCGTATCCTGGAGGTCCATTGATTGATGAATATGCTCAATTAGGAAATCCAAAAGCTTACGAATTTACTAAGCCAAGAGTTGGAAAGTTAGAATTTAGTTTTAGTGGTTTAAAAACTGGAATTCTAAGATTCATTCAAAAAAACGTTGCTGAAAACCCAAACTTTATTGAAGAGAATTTGAATGATATTTGTGCTTCTATTCAAGAAACTATTGTTCAAATATTAATGACTAAAATCAAGAACGCTTCAAAAGAAACGAATATCAAACATATTGCAATTGCTGGAGGTGTAAGTGCAAATTCAGAAATACGAAAACAGTTAAAAGCAGCAGAAAAAAAGTATGGTTGGAAGACATATATACCAAATTTTGAATACACAACTGACAATGCGGCTATGATAGGCATTACGGGATATTTGGCTTATAAAGAAGAACGTTTTTCAAAAATAGATGTTGCTTCTAGAGCAAGAATGAAAGTTGACGAATAAATTAACTTAAGACAAACGAAACATGAGTTTATTAGAAAATATAAAGAGTTATTTTAAGAAAGCACCAAATGATATTGATAAGAATACATATGTCTGCGAAACTTGCAAGACTCGTTATAAGTAAAAAACTCCAGTAATTACTGGAGTTTTTTATTTGAATAAATACTGATCAATTGTATTCATATTGTCTGGTAAAGACGTTGCACCATACCTCACATCTAATTTCACTTTTGTATTTTTTTCTCATACGCCCATACAACCAAAGAAATTTTAAAGCAGAACAAAAAACCCATTTTACATACCGACAAAGGCAATCTAGCAATAAAACTATATGAAAAATTGGGCTTTGAAATATCTCGCGATATGAATTGGTGGTATTTTAAGAAAAAATAAGAGTTCACAAAACTGCATAAAAAAACCTCCAAGATCTGGAGGTTTTTTTTATTTACATATCGTTTTGCGATTAAAATTCTTGATTTATATCCCAAGCTTCTAATGATTCTTTTAACGTTTTAATAAACATTCCGCCTAAAGCACCATTTACAACTCTATGGTCATAAGAGTGAGAGACAAACATTTTTTGACGAATTCCAATAAAGTCACCTTCTGAAGTTTCAATAACTGCAGGTACTTTACGAATTGCACCTAAAGCTAAAATAGCGACTTGTGGTTGATTGATAATTGGTGTTCCCATAACAGATCCAAAACCTCCAACATTCGTTACTGTGTATGTTCCTCCTTGA
>CAJXUO010000089.1 GCA_913061425.1 uncultured Lutibacter sp. | reverse complement strand
TTGCTATATTGGTAGCGTCTGAAGAAGCAACTTGAGGTTCGGTCATTAAAAAGGCAGAGCGAATCGTTCCATTCATCAATGGTTTTAACCATTTCTCTTGTTGTTCTGGAGTCCCATATTTTGCAAAAACTTCCATGTTTCCAGTATCTGGAGCCGAACAGTTAAAAACTTCTGAACACCAAGGAATTCTTCCCATTAATTCTGCAATTGCAGCATATTCAAGATTCGTTAATCCTGGACTAAATTCTCCATAATTCTTTGGAAGAAATAAATTCCACAATCCTGCTTCTTTGGCTTTTTCTTTTAACGTTTCAATTGATGGATGCAACGTCCAGAAATTTTCAGGATTTGAATTATAAACACTTATCTCTTGCTCTATTGGATAGAGATTTGTATCCATAAAATATTGCACTTTTTGCAACAATTCTTTTACTTTATCTGTATGTTCAAAATTCATTTTAAAAAGTTTTTATCCTGATATTAAATAACCTCCATCTGCAACTTGCAGGCTTCCTGTAATATAACTTCCTGCTTCAGAAGCCAATAAAAGTGCAACACTTGCAATTTCTTCTGATTGGCCCATTCTGCTGAGCGGTAATTTTTTATTGATGTGTCCCATCACTTTATCGTCTGTCCAAAGTGCCGCACTAAATTTCGTTTGTATCAATCCAGGACAAATAGCATTTACACGAATATTGTGGCGTCCCCATTCTTTTGCTTGGTTTTTGGTAAGCATAGAAATTGCTGCTTTACTGGTAGAATACAATCCAAGTCCATACCCTGGAATTTCACCTTCAATAGAGCTAATATTTATAATGCTTCCTCCACCTCTAGACTTCATACTTTCTAAACATTTATTTCCCAAATCCCAAGGCGCTTTTACATTGATATTCATGATTTTATCAAATGCATCTAACGGAGCGTCTTCGATAGGACCATAAACAGGATTCGTAGCCGCATTGTTTACCAAAATGTCAATTCCTCCACATTGAGCAATCGTTTTTTCGACCAATTCCCTTCTACTTTCTATATCGCCAACGTGACAAGAAATAGCAATTGCTTTTAGGCCTAAGGCTTTAAATTCAGCAACAACCTCTTCACAAGCATCTTGCTTTCGGCTACTTATTATAACTGTTGCTCCACATTCGGCAAATGCTTTGGCTGTCGCCTTACCAATCCCTTTTGAAGAACCTGTAATAATGGCTACTTTTCCATCTAAATTAAATCTATCTTTTATTGTACTCATCTGATCTGTTGTTTTTACGTTAAAAAATCTGGATTTCTATATGCTGGTTTTGGATATTTATAAAAACCTTCTCCTGTTTTCATCCCTAATTTCTTGTCGTCTATAAAATGTTTTTTGTAGTATGCTACTCTTGCCTTTCCTGATTTATCTCCTGTTCTGTCACTCCACAATTTTTCGACATTATAAACAGTTTCCAATCCAATCATATCCATAATTGCACAAGGACCCATTTTGGTTCCTGATGTAATCATCCATGTTTTGTCAATCGTTTCAAAATCTGCAACTTCTTTAACCAACAAATCCCCTGCAGCAAACAATAAAGGTCCTAACAGAGAATTTATAACATATCCATGTTGCTCTTTATAAATTGGTATTGGAACCATTCCTATTTCTTTCGAAAATTCTATAACTCTATCAAAATACTTAGCATCTGTTGTTGCATGTCCCATAACTTCACCAATGTTTGCATCCCAAATCCAATTTGCAAAATGCAAGGCAAGAAATTTTTCTGGACGTCCAGTTTCTTCTGCATATTGGCTTGGCAATAAGGTAGAAGAGTTGGTTGTAAAAATTGTTTTTTCAGGAGCTAGTTTTGATAATTCATCATAAAAAGCCTTTTTTATCTCAAGGTTTTCAGGAATTGATTCACTTACTAAATCTGCATTTTTTACTGCTTCGGCTAAATTGGTTGTATAACTCAATCGAGAAAACGTTTCATCTATTTCTTGTTGTGAAACACCACGAGTTGCCATAAATAGTTGTGCAAATTGTTGGTGAAATTGTTTGCCTCGTTCAAGCCCTTTTTCAAAAGCATCATAAACAGTTACATCAAACCCTTTAAAAGCAGTTTGCCAAGCGATTTGCGAACCTAATGTTCCTGCTCCTGCAATCGTTACGTTTTTTATAGTCATTTTATTCTATTTATATATTAAAACATCTCTTTAGAAGCCGAAAGTGTCAGTTCTTCTGTATTCATTATTGTTTTTGCCAATCCTCTTGTTCTTGTCATTTCATAGGTGTAGAAAAATTTCATCGTATGAATTTTACTTTCATAGAATTCATTTAATTGAGTTCCGCTTTCATCTTTAAGCAGTTGTTTTGCAGTAGTTGCAGTTTTCAACCATTGCCATCCTATAACAATTGTGCCAAAGAAATCCATAAACACGGTTGCATCGGCAAGAAAACGTTCGTAATTTCCTTTCATAGCATGAGGCATTAATGTACCAATTACTTTTTGTACCAAACCAAGATTTTCTAATAATGTGTTTGCATACGGTTGTAATTCATCAAAAGCAGTAGCGGTTTTAATAGTTTCTTGAATTTCAATCGCCAATAATTCTAATGCCTTTCCGTTTTTTGCTGTAATTTTTCTTCCTAATAAATCCAATGATTGTATTCCTGTCGTTCCTTCATACAGCGCAATAATTCTAATATCTCTATAGTATTGTTGCGGCATAAAATCAAAACAGAACCCATATCCTCCCAAAATTTGCACAGCATTACTTGTTGATTCTATTCCTTTTTCTGCTGAATATGTTTTTGAAATTGGTGTTAATAATTCTAATAATAAATGATATTTTTCTTTCTCTTCTTCTGAGGCGCTTGTGATTTCTTTATCACAATAATTTGCTGTTTGTAACGTCAAACTCAATGAACCTTCAACAATTGCTTTTTGACTAAATAGCAACCTTTTTATGTCTGGATGATTGATAATTAACGTTTGTCCTTCTGTTGTGTCTTTCTGACCAGAGCTATTTAATTTTCTTCCTTGCGGACGTTCATTTGCATATTTTAATGAAGAGTAATATGCTGCAGAAGCAATGGCTGTTCCCATTCTTCCTGTAGCAATTCGCGCTTCATTCATCATTTGAAACATATAAGATAAGCCTTTGTTGGACTCACCTAAAAGCCATCCTCTACAGTCCTCATTATCTCCAAAAACGATATGCGTTGTACAATATCCTTTTTGTCCCATTTTATCAAATTCGCCAACAATAGCAGCATCATTATAGGTGAGTTCATCATTTTCTGCTGGACGGTTTTTGGGTACAACAAATAACGAAACTCCTTTTGTTCCTTTTGGAGCGCCATCAATTCGTGCTAAAACTAAATGCACAAAATTGCTTGAAAACTGATGATCTCCTGCTGAAATGAATATTTTTTGCCCTTTGATTAAATGATGCTCTTTATCTGTTGGAGATGCAGTTGTTGCAACATCAGAAAGCGAACTTCCTGCTTGTGGTTCTGTCAAGCACATCGTCCCTCCCCAAGTCAAATCAAGCATTTTGGGTACGTATGTGTCTTTTAATTTTTGACTTCCAAAGGAAAGAATCAAATTTGCAGAACCTGCCGTTAACCCAAAATATCCTGGAACATGGTTATTTGCTGCTTCCATAATAAAGTATGCAGCATGAAAAAACATAGAAGGTAATTGCATTCCTCCATCATCATAATCAAAACCAGCACCAACAACTCCTAATTCTCCTCCACCTTTTATGATGTGCTCAAATTGTGGGTGTACGTTTATCTTACCATCTTTAAAATAAGATGGCTTTTCATCCATCTCTTTTATAAAAGGAAATAAAGTTTTGTCTGAAAAAGTCTTAATAGAATCAATAAAAATATCTAAAGCCGTTTTATCATAATCAGCAAAACGCTCTTTAGTTAATAACTCTTCTGCTTGGTGGACATTATATAATAAGAATTTTAATGTGTCTATAGATACGTATTCGTTCATGTATTAGATTTTAAAAGTATAAATATAAGAATAATCTATATTCAGTCTAAAAAATTACTCTTAAAGGTGTTGTTGTGGATACAGTAAACTCAGACTCTTACTCTTTTATCAATCTTTCAAGATTAGGTAAATACTGGTTTTTTCGTCAAATGAGAATTTGTTGAAAACAAAAAAAGAGTGTCAATTGACACTCTTTTTTTTATATAAATTTTTTTAATTAACTCACACTCTCACCATTCTCTACAGTCTTTTCTGGCTCAATAAATGCTAATTTTCCATCTTGTGTATCGGTCATTAAAATCATCCCTTGACTTTCTACACCACGAATTTTTCTTGGAGCAAGATTCACCAAAACACTTACTTGTTTTCCAATAATATCTTCTGGACTGAAACTTTCTGCAATTCCCGAAACAATTGTACGAACATCTAAACCAACATCAACTTTTAATTGTAGTAGTTTTTTAGTTTTAGGAACTTTAATAGCCTCTAAAATTGTCCCAATTCTAATATCTAATTTTGTAAAATCATCAAACTCAATAACCTCTTTTTGAGGCACTACAACTTTATTTTCCTGCTCATTTGCAATTTTAGTTGCTGCTAATTTTTCTAATTGTATTTGTATTTCTTTATCCTCAATTTTCGCAAATAACAATTCTGCTTTTCCTATTTGATGATTAGGATCTAGCAACACTTCTTTCTCTGAAACATCACTCCACGAGTTTGAATCTGCATTTAAAATTCCTTTCAACTTCGCAGAAGTAAATGGTAAAAATGGCTCGCATAATACTGACAATGCTGTCGCAATTTGAAGTGCAACAAACATCACCGTCTTTACACGTTCTTTATCTAGTTTTATAACTTTCCAAGGCTCTTCATCAGCCAAATATTTATTTCCTAAACGTGCTAAATTCATTAATTCTTGAGAACCTTCTCTAAATCTATAACGTTCGATAGAATTTGAAATTATTTGTGGATATTCTCTTAATTTCTCTAATGTTTGTTCGTCAACTTCTGAATATTTTCCTGCAAGTGGTACTTGCCCTTCATAATATTTCTGTGTAAGCACAACAACTCTATTAATGAAGTTTCCAAAAATGGCAACTAACTCGCTATTATTTCTTGTCTGAAAATCTTTCCAAGTGAAATCATTATCTTTAGTTTCTGGTGCATTTGCTGTTAAAGCATAACGCAATACATCTTGCTTGTCAGGGAAATCTTGTAAGTATTCATGCAACCAAACTGCCCAATTTCTTGAAGTAGAAATTTTATTTCCTTCTAAATTTAAAAACTCATTTGCTGGAACATTTTCAGGTAAAATATAACTCCCTTCAGCTTTTAACATCGCTGGAAAAATAATACAGTGAAAAACTATGTTATCCTTTCCAATAAAGTGAACTAATTTCGTGTCTTCTTTCTTCCAATAATCCTCCCAGTTTTTCCCTTCTCTTTCTGCCCACTCTTTGGTTGCAGAGATATAACCTATAGGTGCATCAAACCAAACGTATAATACTTTTCCTTCTGCATCTTTTACAGGAACAGGAATTCCCCAATCTAAATCACGAGTAACTGCTCTTGGTCTTAAACCATCATCTAACCAGGATTTAACTTGACCTAATACGTTTGCCTTCCAATCATTTTTGTGACCTACAACGATCCACTCTCTCAACCAAGACTCGTATTTATCTAAAGGTAAAAACCAATGTTTTGTTTGTTTTGTAGTTGGCACATTTCCAGTAATTGCAGACTTTGGATTGATTAAGTCTGTTGCATTGTGACTTGTTCCGCAATTCTCACATTGATCTCCGTAACTCTCTTCATTCCCACATTTTGGACAGGTACCAACAACAAATCTATCTGCTAAAAACTGATTCGCTTCTTTATCATACAATTGCTCTGAAACCTCTTCAATAAATTGATCGTTATCATATAATTTCTTAAAAAAATCTGAGGCTGTATCGTGATGAATCTTTGCAGATGTTCGTGAATAGTTATCAAACGAAATTCCAAAGTCTTCAAAAGATTTTTTAATAATTACATGGTATTTGTCCACAACTTCTTGTGGTGTAACTCCTTCTTTTTTTGCTTTTATGGTAATCGGAACTCCATGCTCGTCTGAACCACAAACAAAGGCTACATCTTGACCTTTAAGGCGTAAAAAACGTGCATAAATATCTGCTGGAACATAAACTCCTGCCAAATGACCAATATGAACTGGTCCGTTTGTATAAGGCAAGGCTGCTGTAATAGTATATC
>CAJXUO010000088.1 GCA_913061425.1 uncultured Lutibacter sp. | reverse complement strand
CTCGGAGATGTGTATAAGAGACAGACGTATAAGTCTAAAACAGTTTTCAATAACTTGAAAGATAAATTTATCCACGATAAATTTGACATGAAAGTAAAAGTGGTTTTAGATATGACAGCAAAATAGAATCCCAAATCCTTTAAATCAAAAGCCTAAAATTTTCATTAATTTTGGGCTTTTGTCTTTTTTAAAAAGAATATATTTGTGGCTCATTAATTTAAAATAAATCAATCAATGAAGAAAATAATCTTAATAGTACTAGTTGCTATATCTGTAATAGCATGTAAAGTAGACGATAAGAATAAAGTGAAAGCAACAGATGCGAAAGAGGTTGGTGAAACAATCAAGGCAACTTCTTTAGAAACGTATAATGTAATTTCGGATACATCAACGTTAACTTGGAAAGGTTTTAAGCCTACAGGTTCTCATAACGGAACAGTTGGTATTGCAAAAGGAAAAATTAGTGTTGTTAACGATATGATAGTTGGTGGTAAATTCATTATAGATATGAACGCTATTGTGTGTTTAGATATGCCTGCAGATAATGAATATAATGCCAAATTAATAGGTCATTTGAAAGCAGCAGATTTCTTTGATGTAGAAAAATTTTCAACGGCAATATTCCAAATTACAGGTGTTGAAAACGCTGAGAAAAAAATAAATGTAAGTGGTAATTTAACTGTAAAAGGAATTACTAAAAACATTACAATTCCTGCAACTTTTGCTTCAGCAAATGGGTTTGTATCTTTTAAAAGCGATGTTTTTAAAATTGATAGAACTGAATTTGGAATTGAATACAAGTCAACAAAATTAGCAGCTATTGTAAAAGATAAATCAATAGATGATTTAGTTGAAATGTCTTTTAATGTTCTTGCTCAGAAATAGTAAGTAGAAAAATAAATTGAAAGCCTGTGATTCCTATGAATCACAGGCTTTTTTTTGTTGTCAAAAATCCGTAATATTACAATTCAAAAAAATAATCATACAATGAGTAAGGATACTAACTTGACTGAAATTGAAATTGAAAATCAGAAGATTATAGATAATAAGGAATTGAATATATGGGAAGCCATAATTCCTGTTGTTATTTTGATGGCCTTGTTAGCTTATAATATTTTTTATTCTGACGGTGTATTGTTTGGTGACTATTCAAATCAATATATTTTATTGATGGGTGGAGCAGTAGCTGCAATTGTAGGCTTTTTTAATAAAGTGTCAATTAATGTAATGATTGCAGAGGTTTGGGAAAATTGGAAGAGTATTTTTGTTCCTATAATGATATTATTATTGGTTGGAGCATTGGCAGGAACATGGCTTGTGAGTGGTGTTATTCCAGCAATGGTTTATTATGGTTTACAAGTTTTAAGTCCAGGAATATTTTTACCTGCATCAGTTGTTATTGCAGCTATAATTTCAATTGCTACAGGAAGTTCATGGACCACTTCAGCGACCGTTGGTATTGCCTTGATTGGTATAGGAAGTGCTTTAGGAATTCCAACAGGAATGATTGCAGGAGCCGTAATTTCAGGAGCTTATTTTGGAGATAAAATGTCGCCTTTAAGTGACACGACTAATCTTGCACCTGCAATGGCTGGAACCGATTTGTTTACGCATATTCGTTATATGGCAATCACTACTGTACCAACAATTATCATTACGATAATTGTTTTTTCTATTATAAGTTTGAATTTAGAAACTACTGGTGATGCTGATATAAGTGGATTGCTATCTTCTATAAAAAGTACGTTTAATATCACACCATATTTATTTATAGTTCCTGTTGTTGTAATTATATTGATTGTTTCGAAAACAAAGCCATTAATTGCTCTAGGAACAGGTGTTGTGTTGGCAGCTATATTTGCTTTTATATTTCAACCAGAAATATTAGGAAGTCTTTCATCTTCAAATTTTCAATCAATTATCAATGCAATATTTGTGGATACTGAAATTACAACTGACAATGAAAAATTAAACGATCTATTCAGTGCAGGAGGAATGAACGGTATGATATGGACAATTCTTTTAATCATGTGTGCAATGGTTTTTGGTGGAGTCATGGATGCTATTGGAGCATTGGCAAGAGTTACAAAAGAATTATTGAAATTTGCTACGTCAATATTTGGTTTGTTTGCAAGTACAGTATTTAGTTGTTTGGGATTAAATGCTATTGCTTCTGATCAATATCTTGCAATTGTAATTCCTGGGAAAATGTTTAAACAAGCGTTTGAAGATAAAAATTTAGCACCCGAAAATTTAAGTAGAACTTTAGAAGATGCTGGAACAGTAACTTCAGTCTTAATTCCATGGAATACCTGTGGAGCATATCAATCTACAGTACTTGGTGTAAGTGTAGCCGATTACTTTGTCTTTGCCATTTTTAACTGGTTAAGTCCATTTACAACTTTGCTTTTTGCAGCATTAAATATTAAGATTAAGATGTTAGTGAAGAAATAGAAATGAATGCTTTAATGAGAAAATAAAATTGCTTTTGTAATTAAATTAGTATAACATTTTCTCATTCTTACATTATCTAATTTTCAAACCAATCTGCTCCGCACATTTCTCACCATCAATAGCAGCAGAAATAATTCCGCCAGCATAACCAGCACCTTCACCACAAGGATAGAGTCCTTTGATTTGAGTATGTTCTAAAGTTTTGTAATCTCTTGGGATTCTAACAGGAGATGATGTTCTTGATTCCGGAGCGTGAACTACGGCTTCATTTGTCATATAACCATGCATAGATTTTCCAAATTGTTCAAAGCCCTTTTGTAGTGTTTCATGAATAAAAGGAGGTAAAACTTCTCCTAATTCAGTAGAGGTTGTTCCAGGCATATAAGAGGTCTTAGGAATATCGGTAGATAATTTTCCTTGCGTAAAATCTGCCAATCGTTGTGCAGGAACTTTTTGGGTTTCTCCACCAAGTCTCCATGCTTTTTGTTCTATTTCTTTCTGAAATTCTACTCCAGCTAAAGGACCTTTATCGCTGTATTTTGCAAAGTCTTCTAGCTTTAATTCCACTACAATTCCTGAATTAGATGTAGGTTGATCTCTTTTTGATGGCGACCATCCATTAGTTACAACTTCTCCTGGTGATGTCGCACAAGGTGCAATAACGCCTCCAGGACACATGCAAAATGAGTAAACACCTCTATTTTTTACTTGCTTTACAATACCATAAGGAGCAGCAGGTAAGTACTCACTTCTTGTTTCGCAATGATATTGTATGGAATCTATCAATTGCTGTGAATGTTCTACACGAACACCTAAAGCAAAAGGTTTTGCTTCAATTTCAATTCCTTTTCTATATAATAATTCAAAGATATCTCTTGCAGAATGACCAGTTGCAAGAATAATTTTAGTTGAATTTATAATGTCTCCATTTTGGATTTTCACTCCTGTTACAGCACTGCTTTTTATTAAAATATCTGTAACTCTAGTTTCAAATTTTACGACACCACCATAATTTATAATAGTCTTTCTAATGGCAGCAATAATTTTTGGTAGTTTGTTGGTTCCAATATGAGGATGTGCGTCTACACCAATATCTTTTGGTGCGCCGTGTGCAATCAATAAATTTAAAATTCTATTGACGTCTCCTCTTTTCTTTGAGCGAGTATATAGTTTTCCATCAGAATAGGTTCCTGCACCACCTTCTCCAAAACAATAATTAGAATCTTCATCAACTATATGAAATTTGGTGATTGCAGCAAGATCTCTTCGTCTTTCTTTGACATCTTTACCTCGTTCAAGCAGAATTGGCTTTAAGCCTTTTTCAATCAGTTTTAAAGCTGCAAATAAACCTGCAGGACCAGCGCCAATAACAATAACTTCTTTTGATTTACTGACATCGTTGTAATGTGGAATTTCAATTTCAGATTCTAAATATTCTTCAGTGAGATATACGTTTATACGTAGGTTTATTTTGACATTTCGTTGCCGAGCATCAATAGAGCGTTTTAGAATTTCTACATGTTCTATTTCTTCTAAATCTAAAGACTCCTTTTTTGCAATATATTTTTTTAATTGCTCATTGTCTTGAGCAATTTCTGGAGAAACTTGAATTTGAAATTGGTGTTGCATAATCCGTTTAGATAAAGAAATTCCAAACCAATCCGAAACGAACGGTTAGGTCACGATATGGTTCTAATGGTGCAGAATAATAGTTTCTGCCAGTAAAACTTGCAGTTATATTTTCTACTTTTAAATAGATACGTGTTCTACGAACTTGACCATTTGCAAAGAAATCTACAACAGGATAATTTCCGTATTCAGCGGTATCTTGTAAGTTAAATTCTGAGAGTAGAGGATTGTATGCGTTCATTTTATATTTGGTAAAATATTTGAATGTAAATCCTGTTTGTAAGAATAAGGGCTTCTTTTTAAAAACATAACTACTGTAAAATAATGAGTTTCTAGTCACCAGTTCTGGAACTCTAAAAAAGGCATTTCCTTTTGAAACTTTTTGATACATTACAGTATTATCTAAAGTGAATTTTCCAAATTTTACCGCTTTGTTTGCCTTTATTTTAAGGTAGTTTATTGCTTCTGTTGCTTGTTGAGGTTTTGAGTTTGTATCAAAATAAGTGTAATTATCAATTTGAGTAACACTTGCAGATGCATTGACTATTTTCTCTGTGTCTAACTCCAATGAAAGCGTACGAATTTCTTCGTTTTTAAAATGATTATTTTGCCAGTTGTAATCTATATAATCACTTTGATAATGTAAGAAATTGAAATTTGCAGTTTTTGAAACTGTAGCTAATTTCGCTGAAATTTTCATCACACTATCTTTATGATATGTCGCAGCAGTAAGTAAACTACTCCCTTCAATATCTCCAGAAATAATAGTAGAAATATCGGCTTTTAAACTAAAGTTTTTCACTTTCGCATTCCAATCAGCACCAATAGAAAGGGCATTTCCTTTTAATTGAGCATCTATAGTTTCACTACCAATATTCACAACACCATTAAAATAATGATCAAATGTATAGTGATTTGCTTTGGCTCTCAATTTTCCTAAAACTAGCGGTGATTCTAATTCTAAATACGCCAAATTATTCATTGTTCTTAAGCCTGCATGATCACTTACTGTGGTTCTAAAAGCATCACCGATAACAGCACTTGATGCCGTTTGATCAAAGGTGTAATGCTTGGTTTTATAGGTGTATTCATGTCCAACTTTAAAATTAGAAGGCTTTGATTTGATACTGTCTTTGTTCTTGAAAATTTTATAACTATGCTCTAAATGATATCTCTTGGTGACTAAGAGATTCTCAGCATTTGTATAGTTCACTTCAAGTTGACCTCTATTTATATAATTAGGATCATTTGCTTCAAAATAAAGAATTGATTGGTCTGTAAGACCACCATTTTCTTCATTTAAAAAATCATGAGATACAAAATGTCCACGAGCTTGGTATCTATCATCTTTGGTTCTATAATTAAATGTAGTTCTAAAATTACCGTAACTCGCCAAAGACTGTCTGTAATTCCCTAAAGAGCGTAACCCTTTATATTCTAACGAGAAATTAAAATTAGGTGCCGTGTTGATTGTAAAAAAGGCATCCAAAACTTGTCCTTGTTCCATAGCAGTTCTAAACATTAGCTCTGTTGTAGGTGTTGGTACTTCATAATAATTGATGTCTTCGACTTCTTTAAAATTGAAGTATTTTGCGCTTGCACCCATTTCTGGTAGAAAAGAACTTTTATCAAAATTAAATCCTAGACGTGTATAAGTTTGCCCTAAATTATGAAATGGAAGTAATTCAAAATCATCTTTTCTAATATAGTTGAGGATGTAATCTTTTTTTATAGTTAGTGTAGTGTCTATATAAGTAGTGTCTAAACTGTGAGAAATTATTTTATAGTCAGTATAAAGTGTTTCACCATCAAGTTCTACTTCTATTTCACCTCTGTTATAACCTTGATTCAATGAATCTCTAGATTGAAGATTTAGACTTTTATTAAACTCGCTTTTTTCAAGAAGTTCTTTTGTTTGTGCAAAAGAAGTTATTGTAAAAAATGCTATAAAAAGGCATAAAAGGACGTTTCTCATAATAAAATTTAATGTCGCAAAGATAAAGTATTTAAACGAAAATAATAAACCTAAATTGTTTTGTTAAAAAACGTATTTTGTGATTTGTTTTATCAAAATGAAATGTTAAAATTAAAATATCAAAATGAACTGTTAGAAGTTGGAACGGATGAAGCGGCTGTCTCTTATACACATCTGACGCTGCCGACGAATAGAGAGG
>CAJXUO010000087.1 GCA_913061425.1 uncultured Lutibacter sp. | reverse complement strand
GAATAGACAATTTGAAGACAAAACCTCAGATTGGTTGCCAAATAATGTTATATATAACTCAAATAATCATGTTTGGATTAAACTTATGGATATTGACAATAATGGTTTAATTGACTTAGTTGAAGGCGAACCTTTATTGTCGGTTCCTTCAATTCAGTGGAGAGAGTCAATCAGATGGGAGTGGAATGGTAATGGATTTACAAAAATTAACTAAATAAAATCTAATATTTAATCAACCTCTTAAGGTTGTGTAAATAGTCATATTAAGTTTTAATGAAGAAGAGGAGTGATTATTTAAAACCCATAACTTATCAATTACCCGATAGGTTATGGTTTTTTAAAACATCTTCAAATCATACCCAATAAAATTTCTTCCCAGTTTATCACAAACCCTTCCTACAGTTCCACTTCCCATAAACGGGTCTAACACTAATTCAAACTCTTTAGAAGTTTGAAGAATTGGTAATGTGATTATTTCATTTGGAAACGGAGCGGGATGTTCCCCTTTAATGTTTAGTTTTTGATTTGCAACCGAGGTTCTCACAATATCTTCATTCCAATAATCTCCCATATTCTTTCCATTTACATTAGGTAGGTATGGGGTTACTGATTTTGAATAACCTCCATTTACACTTCTGTGTCTTGGAGGAAGTGATGGTTTGGTTTTATCGGATAGTTTCGTTAGAGTTCGATCGTAATCATAATCTATTGTTTTTACGAGGTGAAATATGAACTCATAAGAAGGAGTTAGGTTAGATTTAGAGGAAGAAGGTTTGGGATTGGTTTTAGACCAGATGATTGTATTTCGAAGTATCCAACCTTGTTCTTGAAGTTTTAGTATTACTTTATGAGGAACATTCTGAAGATTTCCATTGTAAAAAGTATCTCCTAAATTTAAGAAGAAACTTCCTCTATCTTTTAATACTCTTTTACAATCTCTTAAATGTTCTGAAAGGTTTACCACAAACTCTTCGGATGTTTTTTCATTTCCTAATCCTTTTTCTTCCGAATAGGTTCTTTTATTCCAATAAGGAGGAGAGGTAAAAATAGTTTGAACTTCACCCTTTTTTAATTCACTCATATTATGAGAAGATTTCTTATAAAATCTCCAATTAGATTTTATAAGAGTCTCTGAGTTTGAAGTAGAAGGTTTTTTAGATTCTCTTTCCTTGATTTCTCTTTGAATCTGTAGGTAGGATTGATTGACTGTTAAAATTCCTTTATCTAAGAGTTCTATATATTCAGGTTTGTTTTTATAGATGAATACCAACCTTCTTAATTGAGAAGAGGAGATTCCTAATTCCGTAGATACTAAATCCCTAGAAGAACCTTTGTTAGATTTAACAGAAGTTAAATCCGTTCGTTTTCCTTGTCCTTTTCTATAATACTTATCAAGTATAATGTATTCATTAATTAACTCTTTAAAACTCTTTATTCGTTGTTTATTGTAGTGTATTAAGAGTAACTCTTCTTCTCCTACTTCTATAAACCGTTGATGAACTTCAACATCTTCCCATCTCAATCTTTTTACAGATTCAAATCTTCTGTTTCCACTTATAATCTGATAGTGTTGGTCAATAATTAAAGGTTGTAGTAATCCTACTTCAGAAATACTATCCATCAATTCTTCAATAGAAGATAAATCATAGATTTCTTGGTTCTTGGGGTGATGAGATAATTTAGAGATGTTCACTTTCATAAAACGAATATATCGAAGATTATATTCCTGTGCAAGTTTTATAAGAGGTGAGATTTCTTGTAACTGAGAGAATACTTTTTTCGATAAAGTAGGTCTGACCCGTTTTTATATCGAGGTTATTTTTTTCTTGTGAAACGTTTGAATATAGTAGTGATGATTTGATAAGTCAACTTCAATCTCATCTTCAATTAAATTAATAATTTCTTTTTCAAAATACGTAAAATACTTTATCAAGGGTTAGGATTGTAAACACAACTCTAATCGGAATTTACCTCAACAAACTTAAATTTATCTAATTTAATATTTCTATTGTTAAATCAGATATCTACTCGATTAACCCGTTCTTCTCTAATTTTACCTTTCTTATAAATGGAATGAACGTGATTGTTCTTAAAGATACTTCCACGAGGTGTTTTTAACCCCTCCTCATTGAATATTTGAGATATCTTTCTATACCCAATAGGGGTAAGAAAACACTCTTTATATTTACAAATTCGGTTGAATAAATACTGTTGATAATCACTATAATTTGATTCCCAAAGTTTAGTAGTAGTAATTGATACTGAGAACCTTATGTTGATTTTAGAGGGGTAAGGATAACCGTTTGTTTCTTTTACTCCACCGTAATAAAGTTTTCTTGTGTGTTGTCCATCCTTACTCCACATTACTTTCCCACGTCAACCTTCATGTGTTTAATGTAAGATGATAGTTTAGTTTTATCCCAATTTTTATTTGTTACTGTTCGAAATCCCTTTTTGTTTAGTTCCTCAGAAACTTTGGATAATGACAAAGAGTTCTCAACCCTAAGTTTAGTAATCATCTTATCTAATTTTGTTCTATCATCCATAGATAATCGATTGGTATTATTTTGTATTGGTAATTTAAAAGACGAAGTTTTTGAACCTTCCTTTATTTGATAAACTCGTTTACCCTCTTTTCTTCCCTCTATTATAACTTCATCTTCAATAATTGGATATTTGAATTTAAATATGAATTGATGGGATTGTGTTTTTGAACTGTACTCAACCAATATTTCCTCAATGTATTCTTTTAAGAAAGTTTGTTGTTTTTCTAAATTCATACCCTCAACAGTATCAATTTCTAAATACATTTGATTTAACCAATCTATCCATTGGTTAGAATTTGAAAACACCGATATATCTCTTTCATGAACTTTTATTTCATTTTCAATTTTTTCAATTAAATCAGAAATCTTATTTGAAATCTTTTCTCCTTTAGATTTTTGAATTTGTTTAGTTATAATTTTAAATTCTAAGTCAACAACTTCATCTTCTAATGTTTTTAAGTATTTCTTTTTGTTGTTGAGTTCTTTATTTCTACGATTGAGTTCTTTCTTAATATTTTCAACTTCGTTGAACTTAGAACTTAGATTCTTAATCTTAAACTCTTCTCTTACCTTTTTTGATTCTTTGATAATTGAGATGATATGATTCAAAATTTTACCATCAGTATCTTTAATCCTTAAACTTCGTTTCAATGTACAATTATGATGTTTCTTACCCCACTTAGAAGGGTTCTTCCACTTATATTCAACACTTCTACAACTATATAATGGATAAGGTTTTCTTTCTGAACTACTAATATTAACCCCACAACTTTTACAATAAAGTAATCCCTTTAATAAAGAGTTGTGAGATGATTCATAATTTTTATGTTTGTGGTTTTGTTGGAGTTTGAGTTGAACTTCATTCCATAGTTTAGTAAAAATAATTTTCGGTGTTTTTACTTTAATCGTTTCAACAATCTTATATTCTCCACCTATTTTTTCTTTCCATTCCCAAGTTTGTATCCCTTTATAAAGAGAGTTACCCAACATCTTTTGAATTGTTCCTAAATTCCAACCATCCTTACTCCTTTTGGGTTCGTATTCCGTTTTTGTATCTAAGAATAATTTGATTTGAGTTGTGGATTTCCCATCTCTGTACATTTCATACATTCTCTTCACAACCTTTGATTCACCTTCGTTAGAAACCAACATTTTACCTTTTAGAGAGTATCCAAAAGGAACAGTTCCTCCAACAAACGTATTCCCACTTTTTAGTGAGTTACGTTTCCCCATCACACTTCTTAATCTTCGTAACTCATTATCATACTGAGATACTAATGAAAGGATTCCTATTGAGAGTTTATCATTAGGGTTATTGAAATCATAAGGTTTTGAAGATTCACCTACATACAATTCAACAGAATAATCTAAAAAAACTTTAAGAATTGTGTACCAACTTTTTGAGTACCTACCCAATCTATCGGTATTCCAAACCCAAACCTTTCTAATTCCTCCACTCTTTTTTTGTATTTCTTCCAATAATTCAACCAACTTTAATCTTTCGTTGATTTCCACATTGTAAGAACTCTGAGAACCCTCATTAAACAATATAGGTTTGAATCCTAAATTCTTAGATACTTTGATTCCTAAGTTTTTTTGAACATCCAAAGATGTTCCATCTGTTTCTTGAACTTTTGAACTAACTCTTGTTAAGATTCCTATTTTTTCCATTAGGGTAAGGTTAAAACACGTTATATTTTGTCCAAATATAAATAATTTAATCTCCTTACTACAAATACTTTATTAGATAAGATGATAATTCTTCGGGAATCTCAAAACACCAAGAAGAACAACTAACCAAATACAAATCTCTTTTTGATAGTGGATTACTCCCAAAAGAAGTTTATTTAGAAGAAGTGAGGAAAATAATGGGTTAATGAAAATAAAACATCTTTGTGAATATATCATCCCACACCCTCTTAGTATTTCATTTTTTTTTATATTTTGTCTATAAAATTCTAAAAGACTATTTTAGATTCAAAATTGTAATAAAATTTATAAAGAATTAATATGGAATTATTTAATCTAAAAAATGATAAAGTAGAAGAGGTAGAATTAAAACCTTTTAAACTTGAAAAAGATATTCAAAGTTTAGTCGAAAAGAATACAGAAACATTCTTTCAATTAGAGTTTATATATTCAGAATTAACAGTTGGGAAGTATAGAATTGATTCTCTTTGTTACGATAATGAGAATAATTCATTTGTAATTATTGAATATAAAAAAGGGAATAGTTATTCAGTAATTGATCAAGGTTACACGTACCTCCAACTCTTACTTAACAATAAATCAGATTTTCTTTTAACCCTCTCTCAACACTTTAATAAAGTACTTCGATTAGAAGATATAGATTGGTCACAATCAAAAATAATCTTCGTTTCACCATCTTTTAACTCTTACCAAAAAGATAGTGTTAACTTTAAAAACCTTCCTTTTGAGTTATGGGAAATAAAACGTTTTTCCAATAACACCATTGTTTTTAATAAACATAAATCAAATTCAAAAGAAAGTATTGATTCTTTAACTAACTCAAAGAATCAAAATATAATTACCTCTGTAAGTAAAGAGGTTAAGGTTTACAGTATTGAGGAACACACATCGAATCTAAATGATATAATGTCTAAAAAATGGAATCAGATTAATGAACAGATTAATGAGTTAGAAGGTATTGAGTTAATACCTAAACGACATTACATTGGTTTGGTTTTGAATGGTTCTACAAAATCAACTATTTGTTATTTAAAGTTTAGAAAATCAAAAATTTTACTATCAATTTTAAGAGGAGTTCACAATCCAGACGGATTTAAATCTAAAAACTACTTTACACTCGACGACCCTAAGGGTATTACTAAAGATTATCAAAGAATATTGAATAACGGGACAACTCAAAAATCATACAAAATATCAACTGATTCTAAATCCGATTTGGATTATCTAATCTTTTTAATTAAACAGAAGTATAACAACCTATCTATATAGTATATCACATAGTCAAACCTTATGAAGTATATATTAATTATTCTATTCCTTATCCCACTTACATCTTATTCTCAAAAGGTGTTCTCAGTTAAGTATTCAAATCAATCTGATGTTAAGGTATTTGTTGTTGAATACGAAAATCAATGTGATTTGAAAGTGTTTAAAGTAGATTATTCAAACCAAGTTGATGGTAACAAAGGGTTGTGGTATTTCGTTGATTATCAAAACCAATCTGATAAGAAGATATATTTTGTTGAATATCCCAATCAAAGTGATTTGAAGATATTCTTTGTGAAGTATAAAAATCAATCAGGTTGGAGAAATAAATCCAAACAACATTTAATGTATTAACTGTACACAATTAATTACTCTATCATACTTCTAAGGGGAAAAAAATGACCTCGATATAAAAACCACTCCGATACCCATTTCAGAAAAAAGTTATTTTCTCAGTTACAATAAACCTCTCATTCCTAATTATAGGGTATACTTCATTATATGAGAAGTATAACCCCTAAAAAAAAAAGAATACTCAATTGTAACTTCATACGAAGTATATAAAGATATGTTGTTGTTTTTATGTGGGACAGGAATGAGATTCGGTGATTGTAATTATTTTACATCCAAAATTTTAAAATAATATTGATATATTTATACACTTTAAAAAATCTAACTTAGATAAAAGATTAGTTTGTAAAAAAATAAAAACCCTGTCTCTTATACACATCTCCGAGCCCACGAGACCTC
>CAJXUO010000086.1 GCA_913061425.1 uncultured Lutibacter sp. | reverse complement strand
CCTAAATATGCTGAGTTATTAATGTTACGTTTCATTTTATGCACTTTTTTAATGTAGCGCTTCATTTCTCTAATAGCGTTGGACATTAAAACCGATTGGAAATTATCACCATAACCTAAACCATGCGCAATTCCAGCAGCAATAGCATAAATATTTTTAAGCATCGCAGCATATTCTGTTCCAATAATATCATCAGAGGTTTTGGTTTTTATATATCTACTTGATAAACACTCACCCATTAAAGAGGCCTTTTGTTCATCTCGACAAGCAATCGTCAAATATGACAATCGTTCTAAAGCAACCTCTTCCGCATGACAAGGACCCGTAATAACACCAATATTTTCAAAGGGTATATTCATTTTTTCGTGAAAATGCTCGCCAACAATCAATCCTGTTTTTGGAATAATTCCTTTAATAGCTGAGAATATAATTTTTCCCTCCAAAGAAGTTTTAATTTTATCTAATTCGCCTTGAACAAAAGCAGATGGAATTGCAAAAATTAAATAGTCTGCATATTCAATCATTTCATTTATATCATTCGATATATTTAATTGATCTAATTGAAATTCAACAGAACTTAAATAGCTTGGATTGTTGTTATTTCTGCGTAAGTGCTCTGCAGTATATTCACTTCGCATATACCAACCAACAGTTTCAAGATTTTCACACAACATTTTTACAATGGCTGTAGCCCAACTTCCGCTTCCAAAAACCGCTATTTTAGGTTTAATACTCATTCTTTACTGATTTTATATCTCAAAAATACTGTTTTTTAATAAATATAGATGCTATTTCATATATTTGTAATTACTTAATTTATTTCCTTGAGCATACTTAAACGTTTTTTTAAAGACACTGTTATTTATGGATTGGCAGCGGTTTTACCTCGTGTTATTAATTTTCTATTAGTACGTGTTCATACTGATGCGCTTCCTCCAGATAGTTTTTCTGAAAATACTTATTTTTATATTTGGGCAATGTTGTTTTCTGTACTCCTTACTTTTGGGATGGAAACAGCCTTTTTTAGATTTTATAATAAAGAAAAACAAAAAGACACACTCGTCTCAACTGCGTTTATTAGTATGCTTGTTACCGTTATTGTTTTTATTACAGTCCTGCTTTTGTTTTTTGCTTCTTTTCTTCAATTATTCGATTTTGAAACCAACCCTTTACGTCTAAAGTTGTTTATTGGAATTATAGCCCTTGACACAATAGCGATGATTCCTTTTGCATATTTAAGAGCTTCAAATAGACCTCTGAAATACGCTCTCATAAAACTTATTAATGTTTTTGTGATTGTGACTATAACATTATTGGGCTTGAAATACATTCCGCAGTATTTAAATGAAGGTAAGAATTTGCCAGAATTCATTTCAAATAACTATCACAAAACACCCATAGTTAATTACATCTTTATTGCAAATGTACTTGGAAGTGCTATTTCATTTATCTTATTAATCCCTTTTTTATTGAAGTTTAAATTCAACTTTAATTTCAGTTTACTTAAAAAAATGTTGACCTATAGTTGGCCAATTGCAGTGGCTGGAGTTGCGTATGTTATCACAGAAAGTTTAGATAAGTATCTCATTAAAAATATGATTGGAGATACGGAAATGGGGATTTATGCTGCATGCTATAAACTTGCCATTTTCATGAACTTGTATATAATGGCTTTTAAATTAGGCGCTGAGCCTTTCTTTTTTAACCATGCTGATAAAAAGAACGCGAAAGAAACCTATGCTAAAATCATGAACTATTTTGTGATTGTAGGGGCTTTAGTTTTAATTGGAATTGTCTCTTATATTGATGTTTTAAAACATTTTATAAATCCTGAATATTGGGGCGCATTAAAAATAGTTCCAATAGTGTTATTGGCGAATTTATTCTTAGGTATTTATCACAATCTTGCGATTTGGTATAAACTAACAGATAAAACGAGATACGGAATGTACTTCTCTCTTTTTGGAGCATTAATTACAATTGGCTTAAACCTTGTTTTACTTGAAAAATATGGAATAATGGTCGCTGCTTGTGCAACTTTAATCGCTTATGGATCTATGGCAATCATTTCATATTTCATCGGAAGAAAACATTATCCTGTAAATTATAATCTGAAAAAAATGGCAGTTTATTTGATTGCATCAATCGTAATCTCTGCAGTGTCTTTCTTAAAGTTTAGAGGGAATTTATGGGCTTCTACTTTGCTTCTACTAACATTTGTAGTGGTCATTTATTGGAATGAAAAAGACGAATTGAGAAAAATATTAAAAAGATCATAAATGAACATACAAATCATAAATAAATCAAAACACGAAATCCCTAATTACGAGACTATTGCTTCTGCAGGAATGGATCTACGTGCAAATATTGATACATCTATCACTTTAAAACCGCTTGAAAGAACGATTGTAAAAACAGGGTTGTTCATTGCACTTCCAATTGGAACTGAAGCACAAGTTCGCCCACGAAGTGGTCTTGCAGCAAAAAAAGGAATTACAGTATTAAACGCTCCCGGAACTGTAGATGCAGATTATAGAGGTGAAATTGGAGTGATTTTAGTAAACATTTCAAATGAAGATTTCGTTATCAACGATGGTGAGCGAATCGCACAATTGGTTATTGCAAAACACGAAAGAGCGGTTTGGCAAGAAGTAACTGTTTTATCAGAAACAGAGCGTGGAGAAGGCGGATTTGGAAGTACTGGTGTTTAATTAAACTAGACGCTTATACATAATAAACACTCCTCTTAAAGGCTTGTGTAATAACGTAAGTTTAAGAGTCTTTTTAAAAAATATTTTAACCCCACAAAAAAAGGAGGTAAATATTTTACCTCCTTTTTAAAATAAAATTTATAGCTTATTATTTTCCGGCAATCGCGGCTTTTATCTTCACTTCTAGTTCTTCAGCAAGATCGGGATTGTCGTTAATTAATTGTTTCACCGCATCTCTACCTTGACCTAATTTTGTTTCTCCATAACTAAACCAAGATCCGCTCTTTTTAACAATACCATATTCCACTCCTAAATCTAAAATTTCTCCTGTTTTAGAAATTCCTTTTCCATACATAATATCAAATTCTGCAATTTGAAATGGCGGTGCTACTTTGTTCTTTACCACTTTCACTTTTGTACTATTTCCTAGTACTTGATCGCCATCTTTAATTTGTGTTCTTCTACGAATATCTAAACGAACTGAGGCATAAAATTTCAATGCATTTCCCCCTGTAGTTGTTTCAGGGTTTCCAAACATCACACCAATTTTTTCACGCAATTGATTGATAAATATTACTGTACAATTTGTTTTGCTAATTGTACCTGTTAATTTTCTTAAAGCTTGAGACATTAAACGTGCATGTAATCCCATTTTAGAATCTCCCATTTCACCTTCTATCTCACTTTTTGGAGTCAACGCTGCAACAGAATCAATAACAACCAAATCAATTGCACCAGAACGAATTAAATTTTCTGTAATTTCAAGAGCTTGCTCACCATAATCTGGTTGAGAAATAATTAAATTGTCTATATCTACACCTAAATTAGCAGCATAAAAACGGTCAAAAGCGTGTTCTGCATCAATAAAAGCGGCGATTCCACCTGCTTTTTGCGCTTCAGCAATTGCATGTAATGTTAGCGTAGTTTTACCAGATGATTCTGGACCATAAATCTCAATAACTCTTCCTCTTGGATATCCACCAACACCTAAAGCTAAATCTAAGCCTAACGAACCTGATGAAATTGCTTCAATATCTTGATGTACTACATCTCCCATTTTCATTACCGAACCCTTACCATACGTTTTATCTAACTTATCTAAAGTAAGTTGTAGCGCTTTTAGTTTTGCTTCTTTTTCTTTATCTACTGCCATAATTATATTGAAATTTTATTTTTTAAAACAAGACGTTAAAATTACTAAAAAGTATTGGCTTTTTTTTATAAAAAGAAGTGTCATTTCTAATATTTATTGTCTTAAAGAAGAAATATAGTCTCTTTATTTTATTAAAAACTTAAAATCGCCATTAAATAATGGCGGTTTTTTTTATGTATTATCTGTTCATTTTTATATGAGGAATATCATCTTCCAAATACTCTTCACCAACTTGCACAAATTGATGTGATTCGTAAAAAAGTTTTAGGTGTTTTTGAGCGCTTATAGTGATTTTAGAAGTGCTATAATGCGTTTTAATAGCCTCTATGCTCTCTTTTATTAATACATGTCCTAATCCAAAATTACGATAGTCTTGATGTGTTACAACTCTACCAATACTTGCTTCAGGAAAGTAATCTCCTCTATTAAATAAACGCGTGTAGCCAACTATAATTTCATCTTTTATAATAAATATATGTAATGCTTTTTGATCTTTATCATCTATATCTAAATAAACACAGTCTTGCTCAACCACAAATACTTCACTGCGTAATTTTAAAATTCCGTACAATTCGTCAATAGATAGTTCTCTAAAATTTTTTACTACAGTTTTTTGCATTTTTATGTATTGTGTTTATTCTTTGGCGCAAATTAAGCACATCCAAACTATAAAAAATAATGAAACAATGTGTCTTAATCTTGAACAATAATATCTTTTGTATCACATTTTTGAAATTCTGGCTGAATATTGATGTGATTGATATGAAATTCTTTTAATAATAGTTTTTCTATAATTTCTAATATCTTATCAAATTCTGATAATTTAATGTCATTTTTAAAATCTATATGAGCCTCTAAGTGTGTTTCGTCTTCATTTAATTGCCATATATGAATATGGTGTATGTTTTCAATACCTTTAATTTTTGTAACTTTTTTAACGATATCGTCCAGAGATATATTTTGAGGTGTAAACAGCATTAATACTCTTAATGAATCTACTAATAATTTATATCCTACATAAATTAAATAAACAGCGATTCCAAGAGTTAATAAAGTATCTACCCAATACATTCCGTAGTATTTCATTAGTAATCCTCCTATTAATACCGCAACACTCGCCATCATGTCTGTTAATAAATGTAAATATGCAGAGCGCATATTCATATTTTTTTCAGCATCATTCTTTAATAACAAAACACTGAAACCGTTCGCAATAATTCCGAGGATTGCTAACCAAATTACTAGATTAAATTCAATTTCTTGAGGATTACTAAACCTTTTTATTGCTTCTATAATTAATAAAACCGCAACAATTATTAAAGTTGAGGCATTGATAAAAGCGGCTATAATTTCGGCTCTTTTGTATCCAAATGTTTTGTGTATTGATGCTCTTTTTTTAGAAAAAACATTTGCTATATAACTTATTATTAATGAAAGTACATCGCTAAAGTTGTGAAGTGCGTCTGATAATAATGCTAAACTTCCTGAAACAATTCCTCCAACAGCCTGAGCAATGGTAATTAAAATATTAAGTAAAATTGATATAAGTAAATTCCTTCCTTTTAAATCATTGTGAGAATGTGAATGGTGGTTGTGTGTCATAAAATAACTATTTAATAGTAGTAATTAATAAGACTATCAATCATTTAAAAAGATGCAATAATTAACAATTTAAAGAAATTTTATCAATTCTACTTTGGTGTCTTCCTCCTTCAAATTCCGTTTCTAAAAATGTTTTTACCATCCCAATTGCTTGTGGAATTGAAGTAAACCGTGCTGGAATACATAAAATATTTGCATTATTATGTTGTCTTATTAAAGATACAATTTCTTTGTTCCAACACAATCCTGCACGAATATCTTTATACTTATTTGCTGTCATAGCAACACCATTAGCGCTACCACAAATTAAAATACCAAACTCAACTTCTTTATTTACAACTGCATTTGCAACAGGATGTACAAAATCTGGATAATCCACACTCTCTAAAGAGTCGGTTCCAAAATTTATAACTTTAATGTTTTTAGATTCTAAATATTTTATAATTTCGAATTTGTAATCAGGACCTGCATGATCATTTCCAATTGCTATTGTCATTTTTAATAAAGTTTAATATTTCAACAAAAATACGAAATAGCGCTTATTAACAATAAAAAATATGATTGTTAATAGCATTTTCTTAAACTATTGATTATTAAGTAGGTTAACTGTTTTACTAAATGTTAGTAAAAAAAGACTTAGAAATGAAAAGTAAATTTTGTTATTAAATTTATTATTTCAATACAAAAACTGGTTTATCATTACCAAATTTAATTGTGATTTTTTGACTGATAGTTATACACATAAAAAATAGTGTTTATTAACAAAATATTAAAAGTTATTATGAGTAATCGTTATGATTTAAGGTTATCAAAAAGTAGTTAATAAGAGGGTAATATGCTATGGTAGTGAA